>JBAZOX010000152.1:0-6483 GCA_041648535.1 Desulfobacteria bacterium
GGTTGCTGCAGCCGGATATGAGCAGTACGAAATATCAAATTTTGCCTTACCGGGCTTCCGCTGCCGGCATAACGAAGGATACTGGACTTTGAAAGAATATTTTGGGTTTGGCGCAGGAGCACATTCTTATCTCAGGGATACATCAAATAAAAGGGATTGGGGTATCAGGTGGAAAAACATTCCCAATCCTTACGAATACATCTCTTTACTCTCAAACAACTGTACGGCTGCTATTGAGAGAGAAGAATTGACCAGAGAAATGGCAATAAAAGAGGTTATATTTCTGGGGCTTCGCAGGCTAGAGGGTATCAGTCTTGATGATTTTGAGAAAAGATTCGGCCTCTCCTTAGAAAAAACCTTTGCTAATGTTGTCCCCTATCTTCTCAAAGAAAACCTTATATCAATCGATGAGGGGCATCTGAAGTTGACTATTCAAGGTATTTTACTTTCCAATGAGGTATTTTTGAAATTCTTTTGAAGAAACTATTTTCATTCTGGATGCTGATTTTTAATTCTTTATTCTCAGCCTTGTTGTTGAAGCAAACCGTAACTACTCAGGCACAAAGTGGCAAAGGCACATAGGCACAAAGCAGAGCGAAGCAGGGTCGTGAAGCGTGAAGCGATTTACGACTTACGATTCACGGATTACGAATTTGTGCCTACCTGAATAGTTACAGCAAACCTAACTTGACAATGTAAAGCTTATGTGGTACTTCTACATCCCACAGCATCTATAGTGAAAGTCATAAATAAGTTGACATAAATCAAACTCTAAATCCTAATATCTAAATCCTAAACAAATCCAAAATTCGAATGACCAAAATGTTTAGAACATTTGAATTTAGGGTTTTGATATTGTTTAGAATTTAGGGTTTCGGATTTAGGATTTTTCATCTTATCTACTTATTATTGTCGTTGACTATAGTGGAGACTTCAAAATATGACATCTCGAGGTAGGACAACAGGGAAGATGAAGATTAAAGATATATTAAGGGATATCATAAATAGTGCCTTGTCTGATTGCGTTCAAAAGGGAGCTCTGAGTGTAAAAACGATTCCTGCCATAGAATTGGAATCCCCTAAGATTCAAGAACATGGGGACTTTTCTACCAATATTGCCATGATTATGGCATCTGAGGAGAAAAGATCTCCCAGGCTAATCGCCGGTACTATCGCAGAGAGTGTAATAGATAAAGATAATGTTTTGGCCAAAGTAGAAATAGCCGGGCCTGGTTTTATAAATTTTTTCATAAACAATGACCATTGGCGCAATTCCTTGAAGGATATCGAAACACTGGGGGATTCTTACGGAAAAAGTAAAGCAGGAGAAGGGAAAAAGGTTCAGGTAGAATTTGTTAGCGCAAACCCCACCGGCCCCCTTCACATCGGACATGGAAGGGGAGCTGCAGTAGGTGATGTCCTTGCAAATATCCTGAAGGCAGTAGGTTACGATGTGGTTAAAGAATACTATATTAATGATGCCGGCAATCAAATGGAAACCCTCGGGAGATCGGTATTTTTCCGTTATCTCCATCTCTTAGGCAGAGATGTTGACCTACCATCAGAGTGCTATCAGGGTGAATATATAGTCGATATAGCAAATGATATTCTGGCTAAACACGGGGATAGATACCTGGATGAACCGGATAGTAAAGTTATCTCAAATTTTGCTGTTTATGCCGCTGATTCCATTCTTGAAGGCATAAAAGAGGATTTAAGGGATTTCGGAATAAAATTTGATGTGTGGTCCAGTGAAAAAACATTCTTTGAGAGCAACAAAATATCAGAAGCAACGGAGGATCTCAAGAAGAAGGGGTATATCTACCAAAAGGATGGGGCTTTCTGGTTTAGAACCACAGATTTTGGAGATGAAAAGGATAGGGTCGTAATAAGGGCTAATGGTCAGCCTACTTATTTCGCCTCTGATATAGCCTATCACAAAGACAAATTGGAACGCAAATTCGATATGATCATAAACATCTGGGGGGCAGATCACCATGGTTATGTCCCACGGATGGAATCGGTAATTCAGGCACTGGGGGGAAAAAAAGAGATGTTAAAGATCCTCTTGGTGCAACTGGTAAACCTCATGAGGAACGGCCAACAGGTGGCTATGTCTACTCGGTCTGGAGAATTTGATACATTAAAAGAGGTAGTTATGGAGGTTGGGAAGGATGCAGCCAGGTATTTTTTCTTGATGCGTAGCTCCGACAGCCAGTTGGACTTTGACCTGGAGTTGGCAAAAAAACAGAGCAATGAAAATCCTGTCTATTATGTTCAGTATGCCCATGCCAGGATCTGTAGCATCTTAAGGCTTGCAAAGGAACAAGGATTGAATACCCCAGGGTTTGAGGAGGTTGGAATTGACCTTTTAAATCTTCCTGAAGAATTGACGTTAATAAAACAGCTCTTGAAATATCCTGAAGTCATAGAAGGGGGGGCTCTCGCTCTGGAACCCCATAGAGTGACGGTTTATTTGAATGATTTAGCCAGTAAACTCCACAGTTACTACAATAAAAACAGGGTGCTCTCAAATGACCTGCCCCTGACCAAGGCAAGGTTATATCTTGTGAAGACGGTTAAGATAGTTTTAAATAATGCCTTACACATCTTAGGCGTATATGCTCCTGAAAAAATGTGATAACTACAGGGACAACAGATAGATGAGATTTAAAAATAACTATCAGTTTTCTTTCAGCAAAAAAACCCTTATCTTTATGTCAATAGGGATAGTTTTCGCCTTTATCCTTGTATTTATACTGGGTTTTATGACAAGGAAAGAATTTCATCAAAACCAGCCTGGCAGGACAATAGTTAAAGACTCTACAAGATCGGAAAAACATCAGGAAAACAAAATCCCACCGAAGATGGAAAGCAATAAGGAGAAAGACTCTTCTGATCTGGAATTGACCTTCTATCAAACCCTTCTTAAAAAAGAAGGTACACCTTCCAAACAAACCGATCAGGAAAATAACGTAAACAAATCCTCCCAGGTTGAAAAACAGGCAGAACAGAAGAAACCGTTGGAAATAAAACAGAGGGTTCCCAAAGAAGAAAAAGAGAAGACTAAATCTTTCAAAGGATATACCTTACAGGTTGGGGCATTTCAGGACAAAGAGCAGGCCAAAAAGATGGCGAATAAATTGAAAAAGAAAGGTTATCCTGCATACATAGTCTCATCAAATATGCCAGTGAAGGGAATGTGGCATAGGGTGAGAGTTGGCCATTTTCAAGACCTTAAAGAGGCTAAGAAGTTCGGTTTAACTATTGAAATGAAAGAGAGGCTTCACACCTACGTTACCTTTGGCTCAGAGTAGGGCTCTCGCATGTAAGTCGTGAATCGTAAGTCGTAAGTCGAATATTGTCAAGAAAGGGTAAATATGGAGGAACTATTAAAAAAAATCAGGGATAAAACTGCTAAAATTGCCGTTATTGGCGTTGGTTATGTAGGTTTGCCTCTGGCAATTGAGTTTGCTAAAGAGGGATTTAATGTTACAGGAATAGATGCTGATCCAGGGAAGGTGGAGGCTATAAATAATGGGAGTTCATACATACGTGATGTTGAAGAAGAGGAACTAACATCCTTGGTTCAGAGTGGAAGGCTACATGCAACCCTGGACTATTCGCTTTTAAAAGATATAGATGCCATATCTATCTGTGTCCCCACCCCTCTTAACAAAACAAAGGACCCTGATGTCTCATATATCCTGGATGCTGCCAATAAGATATCAAAATTCATCCATGCCAAACAGTTAATTGTGTTGGAAAGCACTACTTATCCTGGGACGACAAGAGAGTTAATTCTACCTATACTCGAAGAGGCAGGGTTAAAGGTAGGTGAAGATTTTTACCTTGCTTTTTCCCCTGAACGAATTGACCCTGGTAATAAATTTTATAATACCAGAAATACACCAAAGATAGTAGCAGGCATTACATCAAAATGTACTGAGGTGGCTAAGCTTCTCTACCGGCAGGTCATAGATACTATGGTGCCGGTTTCCTCTACAGAAATCGCTGAGGTCGTAAAGTTACTGGAAAATACGTTTCGCAGCGTTAACATAGCTCTGGTTAACGAGATTGCCATTATATGCAATAAACTAAAATTGAATGTCTGGGAGGTTATCGAAGCCGCTGCTACCAAACCCTTCGGATATATGCCTTTCTATCCAGGCCCTGGACTGGGCGGACATTGTCTGCCCATAGACCCTTCTTATCTGTCCTGGAAACTTAGAACTCTAAATTATAAGGCAAGATTTATTGAGCTGGCGAGTGAGATAAATACTGAAATGCCTTACTTTGTAACCAACAAAATAACAGATGGTTTGAATAGATTCAGAAAGAGTGTCAATGGCTCTAAGATATTAGTGTTAGGGGTGGCTTACAAGAAAGACATCGACGATATCCGGGAATCTCCCGCCCTGGATATAATAAGGATACTTAAAGAAAAAGGAGCAGAAGTAATATTCAATGACCCAAATGTCCCCTTTATAAAGACCGATGATCTTAAGATGTCATCCGTGGTCATTGATGAAGAACTATTGAAAAAAATGGATTGTGTAGTAATTACTACTGATCACAGTGGCTATAATTGGAAATGGATTACAGAAAATGCCAATCTAATAGTTGACTCAAGAAATGCAACCAGAGGAATAAAGGAAGAGAAGATAATCAGACTCTAGCGGTTATCTGGAACCAGTCCGTGAAGATGAGCCCCTTATTTGACATCGGCTAACCTCTTGATTTTATTGGTGCCTAGGGCCGGGATCGAACCGGCACGGGGTTAAACCCCGAGGGATTTTAAGTCCCTTGCGTCTACCAATTCCGCCACCCAGGCACTCAGCACTCCTTAATATTCATAAAATATAGCGAGAGATTTTAAATAGTATCCTTTTTAGCTTCAGTATTGATTTTTATAGTATTCTTTAAAACATTTGTCAACCCATTATTTAATTTAGAGTTTGACTCTATAACTCCTCTCAATTGTCACTCCTCTTCTTATCGTCTAACAATTTAGCATATAGTTTGTAACTATTCAGGCACAAAGAGACAAAGGCACATAGGCACAAAGTTGTCAGGCACAAAGTTTTCTTAGCGCCAACTCCTCTGTACCTCTGCCCCTCTGTGCCTTTGTTACTTTTTTCATTCCTTTGTGCCTTTGGTGCTCTGTGCCTTTGTGCCTACCTGAGTAGTTACTATAGTTTTTCTGCACTTTACCACATAAGTACCATAATTTGCAAGTTCGAGTTGACATTTTGTTGGGGTTCTATTATTATACATACAAAATTAGCCGGATAACTCCATTTATAAATATCCCATCAGTAAATAAAGACTCGATTTGGTGCAATTCTTGTACAAAAGGCAGTACCGGGACTGTATCATAATTAACTATTGAGAGTGACTACATATTACCTTGGCCTTTATCGCAAGGTATAACTTTCCTGACTCTGAAAAAGAAAATTTCCCTCAATTTATTGTTTGGACAACAACCTGTTAAGGAGGAATAAAGGATGTCAGATATCCTATTAAAAGAAGAGAAGGATGGTATCCTGATTTTAACTCTCAATCGCCCTGAAGCGATGAACTGCTTTAATTTTGCCCTTCTTAATGAACTCAATGCCGCTATTTCTGAGGCAAATTTCAACCCTGACCTTCGTGTAATAATCATTACCGGCGTATCCGGTGAAAAAAAGGCGGCCTTTTGTACAGGAGCCGATTTGGTTGAGAGAAGAACCATGTCTCCAGACGATGTTAAGAGGTTTATTCATACCATCAGTTCCACGTTTTCTAACGTTCAAAATGTAAAGGCACCGGTTATCGCAGCCATTAACGGCTTTGCCTTCGGAGGTGGATTAGAGCTGGCTCTGGCCTGCGATATAAGAGTAGCATCCTCCAATGCGGTCATGGGATTGACAGAGACCAGTCTGGCCATTATCCCTGGGGCAGGCGGTACCCAGCGTTTGCCCAGGGTTGTAGGTATATCAAAGGCCAAAGAGCTTATATACACAGCCAGGCGTATTACTGCGGATGAGGCATTAGCCTGCGGTTTGGTAAACCATGTAGTGGAGCCCGATAAGTTGATGGACACCTGTATGGAGATAGTCCACAATATCGCTGAGAACGGTCCCATCGCTGTGCAGCAGGCAAAATTTGCTATCAATAAAGGGATGGAGTGCAGCCTTGATATTGGTCTGGGCATAGAAGCCCGGGCTTACGCAATAACAATACCAACAGAAGACCGTATTGAGGGGCTTAATGCATTTAGAGAGAAACGGAAACCAGAATACAAGGGCAGATAGAAGACTGACTTTCGTCCCCTAAACAGCAAGCTTAAGCTTGCTGTTGCTAAACTTGCTGCTGCGTAAACCGGAATACAAGGGCAGATAGAAGACTGACAAGGAGGTTTTAATTATGGAATTGAAATACCCTAAAAAGGTCAGGCTAGGGGATATAACCGTGCGGGATGGGTTTCAGCATGAAGAACAC
>JBAZOX010000153.1:0-6461 GCA_041648535.1 Desulfobacteria bacterium
CCAGTATCGGCATCGCGGTCGCCCGAAGGCGTTCCGTGGAGGCGCTCCGGGAAAGCGAGGAAAAGTACCGCCTGCACTTCGATAACGTGACGGACATGATCTTTTCGATCGATTCGGAGCTGAAGTTACTCAGTGTATCCCCTTCCGTCGAAAAGATTTTGGGATACAGGCCGGAGGAACTGATCGGCAAGCCTATTCACGAGCTCCAAGTTCTGGCGGTGGATCACCTGGAAGAGACCTATCCCGATATCCGTCACGTGTTGGCGGGCAACGACATCCCGGAAAAGGTGTATGAGTTCATAGCCAAAGACGGAACGCGGAAATTCTGCGAGGTCAGCACCGCCCCCCTGCTTCACGACGGCAAGGCGGCGGCCGTCTGCGTGGCGCGGGACATCACCGAACGGAAAGAGACAGAGGAATGGCTGCTCCGGGAGCGCAGCATGGTGGACCGCATCATGAGAACGAGCCCGGCAGGCATCACCGTGGCCGATCGTGACGGCAGGATCGTTTTCGCCAACAAGCGGGCCGAGGAAATCTTCGGTTTCTCCATCGATAAAATGACCGGGTTCACTTACAATTCTCCCGAATGGCGGATCACCGACTTCGACGGGAATCCTTTCCCCATTGAGAAGCTACCTTTTGCAATGGTGATCTCCTCCGGTAGTCCCGTCTATGGGATACGGCATACCATTAACTCCCCCGAAGGGCGACGCGTGTATCTTTCCATCAACGGCGCCCCGATCCATGATGAAAAGGGCAATATCGGCGAGGTGGTGTTCGCCATCGACGACGTCACGGAGCAGCGCAGCGCCGAAGAAGAAATCAACAAGACCGTTGGAAAGTTGAAGCGTGGCATCGACGATACCATCCGGGCGATGGCTATGATTGTTGAAGAGAGAGATCCGTATACCGCCGGTCACCAGAGTAGGGTCGCCGACTTGTCCGTGGCCATCGCTCAGGACATGAACCTTTCCGATGAACAGATCAGCGGCATCCGGATGGCAGGAATGATCCATGATATAGGAAAGGTGAAAATCCCGGCGGAAATTCTCAGCAAGCCGAGCAAACTGAGCCATATAGAATTCGATCTGATAAAATCTCACGCCGAAATAGGTTATAAAATTCTGGAACCGATAGCGTTTCCTTATCCTGTCGCAAAAATAGCCTACCAGCACCACGAACGAATCAACGGCTCCGGCTATCCGCAGGGACTCAAAGGGGACGAGATTCTCGTAGAGGCGAGGATTATCGCCGTGGCCGACGTCGCGGAAGCCATGGCATCGCACCGCCCCTACCGTCCGGCTTTGGGTATCGACACCGCCTTGAAGGAGATCGAGGAGAATAAAGGGATTCTGTATGACGCCGGTGTAGTGGACGCCTGCCACCGCTTATTCCGGGAAAAGGGGTTCCAATTTCAATCCTGAGTACATTGAATATTTATGGACTCGTAAAAAGCTCCGCTATGCCGACATGTCGGCATAGTGGAGCTTTTTACGAAGCTATCAAATTTAAGTATTTCATCATCATTGACTCCGCTTATCGGGACAATATTAATTTAGGTAAACTCCAGTGAATCATCTCATTGACTACAAGCTTCCAGAGCCTGTTCAAGAGGTATCGAAAAAGAACTTCAAAAAGGTCATCCTCCTCCGAATCTAAAATCGTACTCATCAAAATCCGGGATTTCTCTCTTGAAAAAGTTCCTGATCTTCTCTATCAGCTTTTTTTGAATCTGTCGCACCCTTTCTTTTGATAGCCCATATTCATCTCCAATTTTCTGCAGAGTTAATGGGGAGTCTGAGAGCAGTCGTTTCTCAAAGATATATAATTCCTTACCCCTTAAAGTCTCACGGAACTCCTCTAACTTCTCAAGAAACATATCCCGCGTTTGAGACTCGGCCAGTACCTCTTCATGAGATATATCCTTGGAGGATAAGAGATCTCCATGAGTGCTATCAGAACCATCTCTAACCGGGCTTTCCAAAGAGACATCCCAGCTTCCCATTCTTTGGTCCATCTCTATAATTTCTTCTTCTTTAGTGTCTAGCTTTTCCGCTAATAATTTTGGCCCCACATCATAGCCCAGAGATTCCAACTTTTCTCTCTCTTTATTCAGGTTGAAAAATAACCTTCTTTGGGCTTGAGTCGTACCAATCTTCACCAACCTCCAGTTGTCCATTATGAACTTTAAGATGTAAGCCTTAATCCAAAAGGATGCATAATAGGAGAGTTTAACCCCTCTATACGGATCAAACTTTTTCACAGCCTGCATCAACCCAATATTGCCCTCCTGTATGATATCAAGGAGATTCGTCATCCAGTATCTCTGAAACTCCAGTGCGATCTTAACAACCAACCTTAAGTTTGCCGTAATTAATCTATAAGCTGCTTCTATATCATCCTTTTCTTTATACTGTATGGCCAGACTATGTTCTTCTTCCCTGGTAAGTAAAGAATAGCGTCTTATTTCTGCCAGGTATCGCTGTAAAGGATCAAGCGGGATTAAAGAAGTTCCCTTATGTTCCTCTTCTTTAGCCTTTTTACTATAGTCACTTTCGATTATTTCTTTTTTACCTGTGCCCATTTGGATTCTCATCAAAACTATTTAGCTCAGCAACACCCTGGCGACAGCGTTTCTCTGTATCTGGTTAGTCCCCTCATAAATCTGGAGACCCTTCGCATCCCTCATCATTCTCTCTACAGGATATTCTTCACTGTATCCATAGCCTCCCAGGATGTCTACTGCCCGGCTAGTTACCTTCATTGCCACATCAGTAGCGAAATACTTCGCCATTGTAGCAAGTTTCATAGACTCCTTGGTATGTTCTCTAACAATGGTAGCCGCCCTGTAAACCAGATGTCTGGCCGACTCAGTCATGGTAGCCATATCTGCCAACATGTGGCCTATAGCTTGAAACTGAGCTATAGGCTTCCCAAACTGAATCCTCTCCTTTGCATAACGTACAGCATAATCCAGTGCCCCCTGGGCTGTTCCCACACCTGAAGCACCGGCCAGTGTACGACCCTCATCCAAAACCTTAAGCACCGTCTGGAAGCCCTCTCCTTCTTTCCCTATAAGGTTCTCCTTTGATACCCGGCAATCCTCAAAAACCGATTCACAGTGGTGAATACCCCTGAATCCCAGCATCCTTCCGGTAACACTGTATGAAAACCCGGGTGTCCCTTTTTCTACTATAATGGCGCTAATCCCTTTTATGCCGGCAGAGGGATCTGTCTTTGCATAAACCAGGGTCATATCTGCGAAGTCAATACCACTATTAAAGTTTTTAACTCCATTTAAAATGTATTCGTTGTCATCCCGGACAGCCCTGGACCTCATGGAAGCAATATCGGAACCTGCATCGGGTTCAGTCAACCCGAAGGCACAAATCTTCTTGCCTGAAGTTACGTCTGGAAGGTATTTCTCTCTTTGCTCTTTCGATGCTGACAACTTAAAACAAGATGAAAAGAGGGAATGTATGCTTCCCAGAAAGGCGCCTACTGAGGTACTTACCCTGCATAATTCTTCTGATGCCAGACAACATGTGAGCAGATCAGCATCTGAACCACCGTATTCCAACGGATAGAACAGAGCCGGGAGTCCCATCTTAGCGATCTCTTGATAAAGGTCTCTTGGAAAGCAGTCTTCTTTGTCCATCTCCGATACCCTTGGAGCAACCCTCTCCTCTGCAAACCTCCTGACCGTTTGGCGAAACATCTCCTGTTCTTCCGACAGTCTGTATGACATTTCCAGTATTCCTCCTTTATCTTAAAATGAATTCAAATATTGTCCCTGAGCCTTCTCATCTCCTCAACCAGTAAAAGAGAAAGCTTCGTACTGCCTTTGTAAACCCCTATATCTCCTCCTGGTTTGTTGTTGCCGTGGTAGTCCGAGCCTCCGGTAATCAAAATCCTGTGTTTCTCTGCCAAGTACCTATAATAGGCAATTTGTTCATCTGTATGATCAGGGTAATATACCTCTATCCCCTTCAGACCCCATCCAATAAGCTGCATGACAAATTCTTCAAGCCCCCCTGGGTCTAAACCGGCCAGAGTAAAAGGATGAGCCAGTACAGGGATGCCTTTAGACTTTAAGATGAGCCCAATGGCCTCTTCAGGCTTAAAACGGAACTTATCAACATAGGCAGGCCCCCCTTTTTTTAGAAACCTTTCAAATGCCTCCTGAGACGTCTTAGTATATCCCCCTCTCACAATAGTCTGAGCAAAATGAGGTCTTCCTATCTGCCCTCCTCCTGCCACCTGGAGAACATCACTGTATTCTATCGTCATCCCCAGCCCTTTTAACCTGTCGAGTATCTTTGAGTTTCTCTCCGCTCTCATTCTCTGCAAGAACTCCAGGTTCTCTTTCAAGAAACCGTTGTCTATATCGATGAAGTGGCCTAGCAGATGCATAGTACCATAGGGGCATTCCACGCTTATCTCCACACCGGGAATAACTTCAAGCCCTATTCTGGCCCCCTCTTTTAAAGCTTCCATGTTCCCTTCTATGGTGTCATGATCAGTTATGGCAATGGCATTTAATCCCTTTTCCTTAGCGTATCTTACCAGTTCGGAAGGGGTCAGGGTACCATCGGATGCAGTTGTATGTACATGTAAATCTATATAACCCACCTGCCTACTCCTATGTATTCATTGTTATTCAAACCACTAACCGTCAACCTTTAATTACCCCCATTGGCATTAGCTTTGCTACCTTTCGGCTGATGCCCGCATTATGAACCACCTCTACTACATCGGTCACGTCCTTATATGCATCAGACATCTCTTCCACAATAGTAGCCCTGCCTGCTGAACGGACTATTATTCCCTGATCTTTCAGTTCGCTGACAATTGCCCTGCCTTTGGCTGCCTTTATTGCCTGATGTCTGCTCATTACCCTGCCTGCCCCATGGCATGTACTGCCAAAGGTCTCCTCTAATGCCTTTTCAGTCCCAACCAGAATATAAGAATACCTACCCATATCACCTGGAATCAATACAGGCTGACCTGTTCCTCGATAACACTCCGGTATTTCGGGATGATTTGGAGGGAATGCCCGGGTAGCCCCTTTCCTGTGGACACAGAGCTTCTTTCTTTTCCCATCAATCCGGTGTTCTTCAATCTTGGCTATGTTATGGCATACATCGTATATCAAATCAAGCTTCAGATCTTTTGGGCTCATCTTCAATACCTGCTCCATGGTATCCCTAACCCAGTGGGTTATCATCTGACGGTTGGCAAAGGCATAATTGGCGGCGCAGGCCATAGCGCCCAGATACTGTCTCCCTTCTTCAGAGTCCACAGGGGCGCAACAAAGCTGCCTGTCCGGAAGTTCAATGCCGTATTTATTAGAGGCCTGAAGCATAATCTTTATGTAATCATCGCATACCTGGTGTCCCAACCCCCTTGATCCGGTATGGACTATAACGGTTACCTGCTCCTCTTCAAGCCCTAAAGCACTGGCCAATTTGTAGTCGTATATCTCCGATACAAAACCTATCTCAACGAAGTGGTTTCCAGAGCCCAGAGTCCCCAACTGGCTTTTGCCCCGTTCCATGGCCCTCTCGGAAACAAAGTCCGGGTCTGCATTGGGTATACACCCTCTCTCCTCTATATGCTCCAGGTCGTCTATACTGCCATACCCCTGTTCCACAGCCCACTTAGCCCCCTTTAAAAATACCTTTCTCTCTTTTTCCCTATTCAACTTCATATCCTTACGGCGGGACCCCACCCCAGAAGGGATGTTGGCAAAAAGGGCATCTACAAGAATATTTATCTTGCCCTTAATGTCGCTGCGGTGAAGCCCTGAGCGCATCAGCCTTACCCCACAGTTGATATCGTATCCCACTCCCCCAGGGGAAACTATACCTTTATGTAAATCAAAGGCAGCCACGCCTCCAATGGGGAATCCATACCCCCAGTGGATATCTGGCATAGCCAGAGAATAACCTACTATTCCAGGGAGACATGCTACATTGGCCACCTGTAGAAGGCTCTGGTCATTCCTTATGTCTCTCAACATCTTCTCATTGGTATAGACTACCCCATCGGTCTTCATCTTACCGGTCCTGGGTATCCTCCAACGATAATCATCTATCCTTTCAATCTCTATAGAGATTTCTTCTTTCATAGTCATAACCTCTCTTTTGGAGGTACAGTGTCAAAACTTAGTAGAAACTTAGTAGATTATCATGAAAAATGGACTTATTATACAGGCTCAACGCGGCGCTGAGCGGTGTCCCGAAGGGACATCCGTCTCCTGTGCCTGGTTCTCCCGGAGCGAAACGGAGGGCAGGCACAACCGCTCAGCGCCGCATTCCCCCTGAGCGAAGCGAAGGGGGAACAATGTTATTAAGCGACAAAACGAGTGTAGCAGAAATAGGCTTTTTTGTAAAATAAAATTGACGTAACCCCTTAATATAATTATACTCACTTGTCGGTTAACACTGCAAACGGAAGGA
>JBAZOX010000154.1:0-6415 GCA_041648535.1 Desulfobacteria bacterium
TGACAGGCGTGTTTATGATCCGGCAGCTCCAGCCCTGGCAAGTCAATCTCAAAAAGCGGCAGATAAAGGCGCCGAAAATTTACTTCCGGGACACAGGTCTCCTGCATCAGTTGCTTGGCATTGGCTCGGACCTGGAACTTTTCAGTCATCCCAAATGCGGCTTTTCCTGGGAAGGTTACGTCATCGAAGAGACTATCAAGGCCGTCAAACCCAACGAGACCTATTTCTGGGGCACCCATAACGGCGCGGAAATCGATCTCGTTATGGTAAAGGACGGACGGATACTGGGCGTGGAATGCAAAAGGGTGGATGCACCACGGCTGACCCCCTCAATGCGGATTGCCAGGGAAGACCTGAAGCTGGAAAGGATTGCCGTGGTCTATCCGGGGACGCGGCGGTATGCCCTGACGGATAATATCCACGCTGTGCCGCTTGATGCAGTTGCAGATGGGATGGACGGGCTGTTTGCTGAGCTATGAGTTTTGAAAGGGCAGGAGCGAGGAAGGCTAAAATGCGGTGGCCGTTCCTGCTTTTCATCAGGCAGTAAAAGCCCAAGGCGGTTATGATTTAAGAGATTGCGGCCGGGTGATGTGGGAACGGTAGCTTTCCCCGTGTTCTTACCGTCTAGATCTGGTTTAGTGAGAATAGTCAAATTTTTTTATTCGGCCTTGCAGAAAGGGCTTGACAATAGTTTTTATTATAGTATATAAGTATATACTTAAGTATAAGTACTGAAATATTTAACTATTGAAAGAGACCTATGGAAATCAGGTTAACCCCCCCCGAAATGTTCAAAGTATTGTCCGTGGAAACAAGGGTGAAAATTATGGATATTTTAAAATCCAAAGGGCCTCTGGGCGTTAAGGACATTTCTGGATCAATGGGTATCACACCAGCTGCCGTGTCCCAACACCTGAAGGTCTTAAGACAGGCAGGTCTGGTCAAGAGTGAGAGGAAAGGATACTGGATACCTTACTCGGTCAACGAAGAGGCCTTGGAAAACTACCGTCAGGTGTTCAATAAAGTCTGCACCTGCGGGTGTAATGAAACTTGTAGACTCAGTGACCGCGAAACAGAAAGGTCGGGCTTGGAGCCACTCAAGGAATATGAGAGAGATCTGCAAAACGAACTCAAAACGATTAGAAAAAGAATTAGCGAATTGGAGTCTCCCTTAGTATCTCAAAAGAAATAGGAGAAATTTTTTTGCCCTCATAATTAAGTAGTTGTTTAATTATTTATGTACTTAATTTTTGATACGAGTCTGTTTCGGGTAAAGACCACTTTATTTACGAATTTTAAACCGAAAGGAGGTGATGAAGATGGATTCCAAGAAAAGCCCCTGCGGCTGCGGATGTGTCGGCATAAAGCAGCCTATAACCAAATCCGCAGAAACGGAAAAGAAAGCAGAGGGAAAAGAGGCCGTAGAAAAGAAGGTAAAAGAAACAAAATAACTTTGAAAGGAGGGCTAATAAAATGTGTTGCCAAACAAATATTCCGAGGCACCCAAGTCGGCAATCCCCTTGCGATTGCGGCTGCGGCGATTTTCCCCGACGTTTCCTCTCCGACCAGGAGAAAAAGGAAAGGCTGGAGGAATACCAGAAACAGCTTGAAAAGGAACTGGCTGCGGTAAAGGATTGCATCAAAGAAGTGGAGAAGGGCTAAACAAATTAAAAAAACAACCTCCCTGTACACGGTCAATGCCCAAAGGGTTTGACTGTGTACGGGGAACGATGGGGGGTTGAATTATGAAACCCCATTTGATAAACTCCAAAATGTTACCGAATTATTGAGCTAGTACAACCGTCCCCAATAACACATGCCGTAGATAAGGTTGACTTGATGGGGAGCTGGAAGTCATCCTGCTCCTTAGGAAAGAAAACAGCTGGTTGATCTCCAGTTTGCCTCGAAAAGACATCAGGGCTCAGAAATAGTATCTCGCTCTCAGCTCTATTCGGTAGTCATTCTGCTTTTCCCCGTATTCGCTCAGTTTTTCTCCTGATATGAACGAAGCCTTAAGCCTGAGTTCAAGATTTGTTATGCCGGTGTACAAAAGCTCTGGAGACAGGGAGAAGCTTTTATCATTTATATTGAAAATCCATGTAACCGAGGGCGTAAAATAGAGGATGTCAAAGGGCTCTTTCTGGCTCGCCCTCAAGTAAAGGTAATCCGTCATCGGGTTTGGCATGCCGTAATTGCCTGCGGTTATGGTTGATGCCTTTTTTAGCAATGCATCGCTGCCGGATGAAATATAAGAATTGTAGGCTTTGTCAATGAATGAAAAATAACCCCTCATCTCTCCGGATGTAAAGCCGGTGCCGTTTCTGTAATATTCAACAATGTATGTGGTGTCCTTTTCCGTGAGATAGCGTATCCCTATCAGATAACTTTTGGCATCGTACTCTTTTTCAAAGTTATTTCCGTCGCTGTCGATAAATTTCTTTTTATAATCGGTTATAAAGGCAAGTTCTCCGTGTATCTCAAGGTTTGTGGTGATATTCCGTGAGAAGTCTGCTCCGTACCGCGTCGTTTTGCTTCCGCCTGTGAGGATTATGAAGTCAATGTCCGTGTCGTAAAGGAGAAAATAAAGCTTTCCTGCAAAGTTGAGCTTATTGATGTCTCCAAAGGTATCATTCACATGCTCGTAAACAGGGATTAAGACAGGTGTAAAGGAAATAGTTTTTAACGGCCCCTGAAAACTCTTGATATAGTCTGCTGATGTAACAATGAACCCTTCCATGTCCAGTTCCGGTTCATCAGGGTCTTTGGTCCTGTCCACAAAGGCGACCGGGTTCCATGCGTAGCCCTTGCCCCATTTAAGCGTCTTTTTGCCCAGGTCTGCCGTCAGTGACGACGAAGGCTTTAGTGACAGAAACCCCTCGTAAACAGTGGTTTTCTCATCTTCGCCTAGGTATGAGTTTTTATAGTTGGTGTTCGTTCTTACAAAAAGGCGCGCAATGCCTTTCTTCAAACTGCCTTCCAGCTGCAGTTTGGCATTGTATTCTTCGATGGTATTTCCTTCATCACGGTTGTAGAACTTGAGTTTGTAGAGGGCTGCATTCTTATCCAGTCCGAAAAACACAGGTTTGAATTCCAGATTACCGCCGATGTGATAGGGCTTTTTCTCAACTTCCGACATGTCGAAGGTGTACTCTTCCGCAAAAGCAGAACTCAGAAAACAGGAGCCAGAAGCCAGAATAAAAAAAATAATTAGAAGGGAGCAAAAGATAAAACTTGCCTGGATTCCGGATTCTGAATTCTGAATTCTGGATTTAGTTTGCATTTACCTCAGCGACTCCATATTTGGCATAAATGTCAGGGTGAAGACCTCGTCTTTGAATTTCCTTGCCTTTATCTTTGCAAAGATCATTACCGATTTGTATCCTTTGTAAAGGGGGCTGTCCGTTTCGATGATGGCCGGTCTCGTCAACCCTGCTCCAAAATCCTTGATGTCCTTGAAATAAAGGGTCTTGATAAGCAGGTTGGCTTCCGTGAGACATTCGATCTTGATGGGTAGGTTTTTATTCTTGTCCACCCACATTTTGAGCCGGTCATAGGCAACGGTTTTCGTTTTGGCCTTAAGAAACAGAAGATATTCGTTTTGCTTGGAATCCACTTTTTCGACGTCGTACTCCACTGCATAATCGAGGGCGAGTATGTCGGCATTGTTGAAAACCCCGCCTATGACGGACTGAAGACTGGTGATACGGATGGGCTTGCCTACATTGGGAACATACAGCCACATATTATCTCCGAGCCTGAGCGTACTCCTGCCTTTTTCACTGGCCGGCGAAAGGAATAACCCTGCCATTTTATTCATCCCTTTCTTGACGGTAAAATAGATGTACTCTTTCTTTTTTCCATCCGGCTCAATGTTGATAATCTTCCTGTATGATTCGTAAGATTCAGGACTCAGGTTTTTATCTATCTGGTCGAGTAGTTTAGCGCCGTCTATGGCATAGGCATTAGTGGCTATGAACAGAGTAAAGAACATCATGAGAATTTTGGACATTAGTTCCTCCTTCATGGATTCGTTTTCCATTTTGTGGCAATAACATACTGAATTACCGTCTTTTATACATGCCTCAGGGCTTTGATCGGTTCCATCCTCGAAGCCTTGAAAGCGGGCTGAAGACTTCCGAGCACGGCCACGATCACGACGATCAAGGAGACCGTAAGAATTTCTGATACCCTTATACTCGGCATGAGTACAAGCCCTGTGTGCATGGCGAAACTAAAGGTAATTTTAACCTGGCGAAGTATGTAGATGATTGCCAATCCAAAGCCATTACCGATGAGGGCGCCGAAGACCGCGAGCGAAAAACCCTCTATCACAAACATTGAGAGAATCTTACCGGGCCTGGTGCCTATGGCTGCGATTGTCCCGATTTCGCGTATTCTTTCATAGACCGCCATGACCATTACATTCATAATACTCACCAGGACAATCGAGATAAGCATGAGCTTTACAAAAAAAGCCATGGCATCGATCATCCGTGAAAGATGATAAAAAGGCGAGAGCTTTTCCCAGGTGTGTATTTCAAAAATTGGCTTACCCTGATTGTTCAATTGGCCTGAGAGGGCATGGATAAGCCTGTTTTCTACCGTGTGCAATTTCCCGAAATCGGTAAGTTGCATCGCAATCTCACTTATCTCCATTTGATCCATTCTGAGGATCTCTGCGGCGTCTTCGATATGTATGTACCCATCCCGTCCTCCAGGTCCGGTCGCGCTCTCCATTATCCCTCCAACCCGGAGTTGTTTGCCGTTCACCGACCCATCCTTGTTGGTTGCAATTACTACGATACTGTCGCCGACCTTAACTTTCATACCCTTGGCCAAAAGCTCAGGAATGAGTATCTCACCCTTCGTTATCCTCTTTTCACCTTCAATAATTCTTGCGAGCAAAAGCGGCACCGTTTTAGGCTCTTTTTCCGGATAGACCCCATTGAGCCGGATAGGAGTTGTTTCTGTGAAATTACTGAACATCCCAGCGAATTTGATTCGTGGCGAATAGGCTTTAATGTCGGGCATCCTTTGTAGTATCTGTTCGATCTTTGCTACCGCCTGAGGTTTTAGATTTAAGGTAAGAGGCGAGTTGTCTATGGATGCCACGTAGCCCTTTTTATGGATCTGTATATGTCCGAGCATAGAATCGGTTATCCCCCCGATCATCATATTCTTGAACGAGCCAGTGATGGCGATAAACACCAGGACAAAGATCATGCCTATGGCGACCAATGACGCGGTGAGAATGGTCCTTCTTTTATACCTCATGAGGTTTCTGATTGCTATCTTGAAGAGATTACCCATTGCCTCCTCCTCCTTTCACCTCTTTGCCCTTCAGCTCTCCGTCCTCAAGCATGTAGACAATTTCAGCCTCGCCAACTATCTTCTGATCGTGGGTCGAAAATATGAAGGTGGTCTTGAATTCATCCCGCATCTTTTTCATAAGCTCTATCACCATATAAGCGGTTTTGTGGTCTAAATTAGCGGTGGGTTCGTCTGCAAGGATGAGCTTGGGATTTGTAACCAATGCCCTTGCAACCGCAACCCTCTGCTTCTGTCCTCCTGAAATCTGGTCAGGGTATTTGTCTTTCTGATCAATCATGCCCACAGCCTCCAGAAGTGCAGTGACTCTCTTTTTTCTTTCTGCAGCAGGAACTGACTGCACCATGAGCAACGGGTATTCTATGTTTTCATACACCGTCAATACGGGTATGAGGTTGAAGTCCTGGAAAATAAACCCGATATTAGTCCCCCTAAAGGCAGCCCTCTCTCTGCGGTCCAGGGATGCTACATCAGCGCCAGCGACCTTGAGCGTTCCTCCTGTTGGTTTGTCAAGACACCCGATGAGGTTAAGAAGCGTGGTCTTTCCGCTCCCGGACGGGCCCACAAAGGAGACAAAGGATGCGGGCTCAATCTCAAAACTCACCCTGTCCAGTGCGGTGATGATTAGCTCTCCTACTTGATAGTCCTTTTTGATGTTTTCTGCTTTTATAAGCGACATTTACACAACCTCCTTTTCTTCTCAGGTTCGATCTGGCTTAAACCTTTCGGAACTATCATGGATATCCTCCTTTCCAGACCCTTATCTTCTACCAGAGAGAGGATACCAAAACTTGAACCTAAATCCAAAACCCTTTAGCTTTAACTAAACCCCTTTTTGTTAGGGGAGGTCTGATACATTAAAATACAACATTGAGAAGAATATGCTTTACAAACCGACGCATAAAATACAGGAAAAATTAAAATAGAAAGGCTCTTGAAACAGCTGTTTCTGAGTGCACAGTGTTGAACGTTACTTAACGACGGCGCGGAAGTGATCAATTGTGTTCTGTCGGCGGGCATCCCATCTGCCTCCCTTCCATCATAGCATCTTCTATCAAATCAAGGAACTTCTTCTGCTGGTCTTTAT
>JBAZOX010000155.1:0-6345 GCA_041648535.1 Desulfobacteria bacterium
ATAATTGCCTGCCTGTGTGTTGTCTACTTGGATATGTCCAAGTGCGCACAGGCATTTGTGGATTGATAATGACTGGCAGTGAGATAAGACAAAGATTTTTGAAGTACTTTGAAAAAAAGGGACATGCGATAGTCGGCAGCTCCTCATTAATCCCTAAGCAGGACCCGACTCTACTCTTTACCAACGCGGGTATGGTTCAATTCAAAGGGGTATTTTTGGGGGAAGAGGAGAGGGAATATCCCCGGGCTGTAACATCTCAAAAATGTGTTCGGGCGGGGGGCAAACACAATGATCTGGAAAATGTAGGGGTAACTGCGCGTCATCATACCTTCTTTGAGATGTTGGGCAACTTTTCTTTTGGTGATTATTTTAAGGAAGAGGCCATTGATATGAGTTGGGAGTTTCTGACCAAGGAGTTGGATCTCCCTGAAGATAAAATGTGGATAACCGTGTTTAAGGATGATAATGAGGCTTTTGATATCTGGAGAGATAGGATTGGAGCACCAGATAGTAAGATTATCAGGATGGGAGAAGAAGATAACTTCTGGGCCATGGGAGAGACGGGCCCCTGTGGCCCTTGTTCAGAGATTCTGATAGACCAGGGAAAGGGAGTGGGATGTGGAAAATCCACCTGTAAGGTGGGGTGTGATTGTGATAGGTTCTTAGAGTTATGGAATTTGGTATTCATGCAATTTGACCGTAATTCAGATGGGGTATTGACCCCTCTTCCCAAGCCCAGCATTGATACAGGTATGGGACTGGAGAGGATAAGTGCTGTTGTCCAGGGGGTAAAGACCAACTATGATACTGACCTGTTTAAGGTATTGATTGGCTTTGTAGAGGAGATTTCCGAGAAAAAGTATGATGATAAAGAGAGAGACAGTGTCTCCATAAAGGTGATAGTAGATCATAGCCGGGCTATAACCTTCCTCATAGGGGACGGGGTGCTGCCTTCCAATGAGGGCAGAGGATATGTCCTTAGGCGTATTATGAGGAGAGCTGCCCGTCATGGAAAGATACTGGGTCTGGATAAACCCTTCTTGTATAAAGTCTCAGGTACTGTGGTGGACGTTATGCGGGAAGCCTATCCTGAACTTGCAGATGCAAGGAATTATATAGCTAAAATCATCCATAATGAAGAAGAACGTTTCTCCCAGACCCTGAATAGTGGTCTTGCCATATTGAATGAAGAGATGGAAAGACTAAAGGACAGTAAGGAAAAACAAATTCCAGGCTATCTGCTTTTTAAACTTTACGATACCTATGGATTCCCGGTAGATCTGACATATGATGCGGTTAAGGATGAGGGATTTACCATTGATGAAAAAGGGTTTCAAAAGGCCATGAATGAACAGAGGCAGAGGGCAAAAGAATCATGGAAGGGGTCGGGTGAAGAAGGAGTTTCTGAGATATACAAAAGGCTTGTCAAGGATAAAGTTGAGTCCTCCTTTTCAGGGTATGAAAGCGAGGGCATTGACATATCAGACTCCGTATTGGTCATTATTAAGGATGGCAAGGAAGTTGAATCCGCTTGTGAGGGAGATTATATTGAAGTTGTGACAAAACACACCCCTTTTTATGGGGAATCAGGAGGTCAGATTGGAGATACCGGGGCCATCATAAACGATACCCTTTTTTTTGAGGTAGAGGATACTTTGAGGCCCCTGCCAAATTTGATTGTTCATAGAGGTGAAATCAAAAAGGGTTTCATTAAAAAGGATGACAACGTTTCTTTTCGCCTCAGCAAAGATAAACGACAAAAAATTGCCAACAACCATACAGCGACCCACTTGCTCCACTCTGCCCTGAGGGAGGTGCTGGGGGATCATGTTAAACAATCGGGATCCCTTGTTGCCTTTGAAAAGCTCCGTTTCGATTTTACCTATTTCTCTCAGATAACCGGTAGAGAGCTCCTTATGGTAGAGGAACGGGTCAACCAAAAGATTAGGGAAAACATAGAGATTGAAACGCACGTGATGCCGGTTACAAGGGCTTTAGAAAGCGGAGCCACAGCCCTTTTTGGGGAAAAATACGGCAATGAAGTCAGGGTTGTGGAAATACCTGGTTATAGCAAGGAGCTCTGTGGCGGTACCCATACAAGACGCACAGGGGACATTGGTATTTTTAAGATAATCAACGAATCCGGTATCGCCGCTGGGGTGAGAAGAATAGAGGCATTAACAGGCGAGGAGGCATTAAGGCACATAAACAAGGAAGAAGATATATTAGAAGAGATTGGATTAATCCTGAAAGCCAAGAAGGATGAGACAGTAGACAAAGTAGAGAAGCTGCTCCGGCATAACAAAAATCTGGAGAAGGAGGTAGAGTCTCTTCAAGGCAGATTTGCAAGCAAGCAATCAGAAGATCTGTTAGATCTGATTAAGGAGGTTGAAGGGATTAACGTATTATCTGCAAAGGTAAATATAGATAACCCAAAAGGCTTAAGGGAGTTAGCTGATAAATTGAGATGCCGGTTGACATCAGGAATCATCCTCCTGGCTGGGCAAAAGGATAAAGATATCATGTTGGTTCTTGTGGTTACAAAAGATATTACCAATAGATTTGATGCAGGCAAGATAATAAAAGAGATTGCCAGAATGGTTGGTGGAAGTGGCGGCGGCAGACCAGATATGGCTCAGGCTGGGGGAAACAACTTGAAAGGTCTTGATAAAGCGCTGGAGAGTATTTATGAGACAGTTAAGAAAACTGCCTCTACCTGAGTTTTGCCAAAAGCTTCTGAGCTTTACCGTAGTGCTCACTCTTCGGATAGTTTTCTACCAAATGAGCAAGCGCAGTCTTTGCTTTTTCTTTCTCCTCTAGGGACAGATAGGACTCTCCAATATAGAGGTATACCGTGTCTGTAATGCCGGCTTTAGGAAAATTCCCCAAAATTCCTTTGAACCTATAGAGAGCTGAGGTGTAATTCTTTCTTTTAAAATAGAGATGCCCCACATAAAACTCATGCTGAGCCAGCTTCTCTTTACATATTTCCAGCATCTTCTGAGCTGAGCTTACATAAGTGGAGGAAGGATGCCTGGAGATAAGATATTCAAATTGTTTGACAGCGTTTTCAGTGAATGTTTGATCCCGGTCTATGGATAGAATCTGTTTAAAATAAGACATACCGGTCTGATATATGACGTAAGAGATAACGGGATTGGTGGGATGGAGTTTTCTGAAATCTTCATAATGATTTATGGCCTCACTGTATTCCTTTTCGTGATAATAGGAGTCGGCTATCCTCAACTCTGCTACAATGGAATATTTACTTAAAGGGTAATTGTCTCTCAGTTCCTCAAAGGCCTCCCGTGCTTTTCTGTATTTTTCATCTTGATAGTAAGCAAAAGCTTGATTAAACAACCCCTCAACGGTATTAACCTTCCTCTCTTTTGTCCAAAAACAACCGGTTATTGATAATGACAGAAATAAGGACACCAATAAAAGGAGCCGTTTCCCAATTAATGCCTTCATGAATCTCCCTTCCTCCATCCAGTTTTTAGTCTGCCAATTAATCCAATGGGGTTTCATTGTATATATAGTTTGTTTGTAATAAAGTCAATATTAATTGAGTTCATCCTGAAAAGTGAAAAAATTCCCTTTCAAGCGAACATCTGGCTGTGCGTTGCCTGCCTACTGCCCCGGCGGGGCAGGCAGACAGGTGAGCAGGGTTTTTTATTCGAGATTCAATGAATGTTTATGACGTTATTAAGATTGCAACTAATCGAAAATACAAGCAAATATAATTTGTTGAAACTGTAAGATTCCGCCAAATTCTGATTGACAAAAAATATTTACAGGTTTAGAGTTTTTACAAAATATAAACAGCAGTTTAATTATCGTTATAACGTTTGACCATCCGCACTGAGAAGGAACGCGAATGTCCGACAAAGAAGCCACAGCCCGTATCAAGATCAACAAGCTGCTCGAAGCGGCAAGCTGGCGTTTCTTTCCGGAAGGGAGCGCGCTCGCCAACATCCGCCTTGAGCCCAGCGTGACGATCAAGTCATCCGATCTGGAAGCGCTTGGCGAGAACTTCGAGAAGACGAGCAAGGGCTTCATCGATTTCCTGCTGTTAGATACCAAAGGCTTCCCACTCATTGTTTTGGAGGCCAAATCAGAGGACAAGAATCCCCTCTCCGGTAAGGAACAGGCACGCAAATACGCCAAGTCCCTGAACTGCAGATTCGTGATCCTCTCCAACGGCAACCTGCATTACTTCTGGGACCTGGAGCGTGGCAACCCTTATATCATTACATCCTTCCCTACGCCGGATTCGGTGATTGGTTACCAGCAGATAACACCTAACCCACAGCGCCTTGTCGAAGACCAGGTTGGCAACGACTACATCGTGTTGACCCAACGTCCGAATTACCAATCTGAAGCGGCGTGGTGCAACGAAGCGGAGCGCCCAGGCTACATCCAGACTAATAAACTGCGTTTCTTGCGGCCATATCAGTTAAAGGCTATTCACGCCCTGCAACGAGCCGTGAATGACGGTAAAGACCGCTTCCTTTTCGAAATGGCCACCGGCACAGGCAAGACTCTTATCGCTGCCGCTGTAATCAAACTGTTTCTCCGCTCCGGCAATGCCAAACGCGTTCTTTTTCTGGTGGATCGTCTCGAATTGGAGGATCAAGCTGGCAAGAAACCCACCTCACCACTAATGTTAATGTCCGCCGATTTCAAGACAGTCATCTGGAAGGAAAACCGTGACGACTGGCGGCGTGCGGAAATCGTTGTAACCACGGTGCAGTCGCTTCTCTTCAATAACAAATACCAGCGGCTCTTCTCGCCAACCGATTTCGACCTGGTCATCTCCGACGAGGCGCACCGCTC
The DNA here is from genome assembly GCA_041648535.1 of Desulfobacteria bacterium. GTDB lineage: Bacteria > Desulfobacterota > UBA8473 > UBA8473 > UBA8473 > UBA8473. Next base: position 4,837 of record JBAZOX010000155.1, read on the forward strand.
TGTAGGCGGGAACGCCCGCGCCGTCTTCGATTACTTTATCGGCTACAAGCTTGGCCTCACCGCCACTCCCCGCGACTACCTCAGGCGGTTTGACAACACCAAAGCTTTTACCCGCGATCCCCGCGAAGCAGAGCGCCGACTGTTGCTGGATACCTATCGCACCTTCGGCTGCGAGAACAGCCAGCCCACCTTTCGCTACTCATTACTCGAAGGCGTGAAGGAAGGTTATCTGATCAACCCCACAGTGGTAGATGCCCGTACCGAGATTACCACAGAACTGCTCTCTGAAGAGGGCTTCGTTGTCTCGTTTACCGACGATGCCGGAGAAGACCAACAAGAGGCATTCAGGCAGCGCGAGTTCGAGAAGCGCTTCTTTGCCGACGCCACTAACCAGCTATTCTGTAAGACCTTTCTGGAAAACGCCCTTCGCGATCCTATCAGCGGGGAGATCGGCAAGTCCATTATCTATGCAATCAGCCAGAACCACGCCGCCAAGCTGGCGCAGATCCTCAACCAGATGGCCGACCGCATGTTCCCCAGCAAGTACCAGTCAGACTTTGCTGTACAGGTTACTTCGCAGATTCCCGATGCCCAGCAGTTCACCATCAACTTCAGCAACAACAACCTGCTCGGTTCGGCCAACTTCCTGACCGCTTACAAGACCAGCAAGGCGCGTGTCTGCGTAACTGTTGGCATGATGACCACAGGCTATGATTGCACCGACATCCTGAATCTCGGTCTGTTTCGACCGATCTTCTCACCGACCGACTTCATCCAGATCAAGGGGCGTGGCACCCGCAAGCACAACTTCCTCGAACAGCTTTTCGACGACAGCCTCAAAGATGGCGTCTTGCAGCCGCAGAAGTCCTCCTTCAAGCTCTTCGACTTCTTTGCCAACTGCGAGTACTTCGAGGAGGAATTCAACTACGACGAAGTACTGAAGCTCCCCCAACCTTCAAGCAAGGGTGCTGGCACTGGCGAAGGCACAGGCCCGGTGGTGGTTGGCGGCACCTACGAGCACCTCGGTGCAGATATCATAGCCTCAATCAGGGAAGAGGCCATCGGCTACGAGGGCATGAAGATCGACCGCATGTTTTTCGAGAAATTCGAGGACACGGTGCGTGAGAACGAGACGATCGCCGCCGCCGTCGAGTCAGGACAATGGGATCGCGTTATTGACTATGTGAACCGCGAGGTCTTCGACAAACCCGAGGAGTACTACACCCTCGACAAGCTACGCAAAGCCGCTGCCGTGGACCGCCGTCTGACCCTGCGGGAGATCTTGGAGAAGATCTTCGGCCTCATCCCGCGCTTCAAGTCCAAGGACGAACTGCTGGAAGAGGAGTTCTCCAAGTTCGTAGCCGATACCAAGCCCGAAGAGGTCGCTGCCATCCCGGCCATCAAGACCTACTGACCTCTGATGTCAATAGTGGACACGAAATATTTTCATGCCGCCACTTGTTTCCCATAGAAACTTTTCTCAAACATAACAGGGGATAGATATCCGAG
>JBAZOX010000156.1:0-6320 GCA_041648535.1 Desulfobacteria bacterium
TCATGTTCGTTCATCTGGCACCCAAAGGTCTTAATAAAAACGGCCTTTTGTTTCATAAGGATCCTTTAATTACCCGCCTTTTCAAGAACAAACTAGGCAGATGGGCTTATTTTCGATATTTGGGATTCATGGTTACCCTGTCCAGAAGGGGTAACAATCCCTCCCGACATTATTAATTTAAAGGCATCTTCTACACTCATATCAAGGGTTATAACGTCTTTCTCCGGGACCAGGAGATATAATCCGGTAGTGGGGTTTGGTGTGGTAGGAACGAACACATTAACGACTCTCTTTTCAGTTTTATCCTGGATCTCCCCTTCGGCAATACCAGTCATGAATCCTAGAAGCCACATGTCCTTCCTGGGAGCCTCAACCAATACAACTCGTTTAAAACCCTTTGAATCCTGTGCAAATATGGCCTCGACCAGTTGCTTGATGGCAAGATATATATTTCTAACAAAGGGGACTCTCGATACCGCCCATTCCCATAGGTAGACCAACTTTTTCCCCAGGAGGTTCTGGGTAAGAATCCCCACGAGGATTGTGAAAACCGCTGTTGCAATCAGCCCCAGACCTGGAATATGAAAAGGCAGGTAAGTATCAGGGTGGAACTTTAGTGGTAAGTAGTTAAGAACCCTGTCCATCATACCAATAAGGATATCAAGGATGTAAATCGTTAAACCGGCAGGTATAATTACCAATAAACCGGTTATAAAATAATTTTTTATACGTGCCTTCATCTTTACATATCCTTCGAGAGCTTTTAAAAAAGTGTCTCTGAGTGCAAATTCATAAATTTTTTGGGAATCCAGTGGAAAAGGAAATTTTTTAGGACAAACTATTCAGTAGTTTAACAGAAATGGACAGTCTTTTTCAACTAAATAATTTATAGATTGTCAACCACATTTCTAAATGTTTTAAAAGAGGACATTTCTAAATGTGGTTGACATAAAAAACAAAAACTCTTGACAGCTAAAAGCTTGTATGTTAATGAATAGCCATTCATAATTGGAACTTGATAGTCACCAAGCTATAAGGTGGGGTTTCTTTGTAAGGGGAGATCTAATCACCTTGTTGTTGTCTAAAATGAGTTTGTGGATGGGCATTGGTTAACGATAACTATTAGAATTTTTATGAGAGGGGACGAAAATGGATTTTTCTTTTACACGTCAGCAAGAGATGCTGAGAAATATGGTGCGGGAATTTGCCGAAAAGGATCTTGCCTCAATTGCCTTGAGTCTTGATGAAAGAGGAGAATTCCCCTATGATATAATTAAAAAGATGGCACAACTTGGTTTGGTGGGCATCGTTTCCCCGAAAGAATATGGGGGAACAGAAATGGGTCATGTAGCCAGAATGATAGCCATAGAAGAGGTATCAAGGATATATCCTCCTCTAGGATTCTTCTTCCAAGCCGGCCACCTGGGGATGTATATGTTTCAAATGTTCGGCACTGATGAGCAGAAAAAGAAATACCTTATCCCTTTATGTAAAGCTGAGAAGGTAGCCTGTACTGCTGTCACGGAACAATCAGGCGGGTCAGACCCTTCGGCAATGCAGACAACGGCTAAGTTGGTTGGAGACGAATATATTATAAATGGAAGGAAGGTATTCATCACTTTGGGTGGCGTTGCTGACATCTGTTGCTTTGTTGCAAAGACAGATGATAAATTCAATGCTTTCTTTGTGGAAAAGGGGACTCCTGGTTACGTAATAGGAAGAAAAGAAAACCATACAGGAATGCGATGTATACCTGTCAATGAATTGATCTTTACCGATTGTAAGATTCCTAAATCAAATCTGGTAGGGCAGGAAGGCCGAGGTTTGGTAGCAGCATTAACCGTTATTGCCAGTATAGGACGAACTGGAGCTGCGGGTATTGCCCTTGGTGCCGGAAGGGGATCTTATGAAGCAGCAGTGAAATTCGCAAAAGAAAGGGAACTCTATGGTAAGCCGATTATCAATCTTCAGGGGCTGCAATTCATGCTAGCGGATATGAACGTTGAGATTGAGGCAGCAAAGTGGCTCTGTTACTATGCAGAATGGCTCCTTGACCAGGGGAAGAGCACTAGGGAAATCAGCAGTGAGATTTCCAGAGCTAAACTATTTAGCTGTGAAGTGGCCATAAGGACAAATATAAAGGCAATTCAAATATTGGGAGGATATGGTACGACCGCTGAATACCATGTAGCTCGACGTCTAAAAGATAGTATTGAGTTATTGTCTGCTGGCGGCACTCAAGAGATTATGAGAGTAACTATAGGAAGAAATATTATGGCCTAAGGCTTTTTAGTGGGGTAGAGCGATGTCATTAGATATAGTTGTTTGTATTAAGCAGGTTCCTGATCCAGAATATTTTTCAAGGATTACCATAGATCCCGTGAAACAGACGATAAGAAGGGATGGAATCCCAACTATCATCAATCCTCTGGATAAGCATGCTTTGGAAGAAGGTTTGAAAATCAAGGAGAAGTTTTCTGGTAAGGTGACGGCCGTAACCATGGGCCCCCCAAGTGCCAGGGAGGTGCTGGAAGAAGCTCTAGCTCTGGGTATAGATGATGCAGTTCTCTTGTGTGATAGGGCCTTTGCCGGGGCAGACACCCTTGCAACAGCCTATCCGTTAGCAAGTGGTATAAAAAAATTGGGTAACTTTGATTTGATCCTTTGTGGAAATGAGACAGTGGATGGTGCAACCGGTCAGGTGGGGCCCCAGCTCGCTGAACTCCTGGGTATCCCCCATGTAACCTTTGTCAATGAGATAGAATGGACCAATGAAAGAGACCTGATCGTCAAAAGCACCCTTGAACGGGGGTATATGAAGTTACAGGTTACCCTACCGGTTTTATTATCCGTTGTAAAAGAGATCAACGAGCCAAGGCTGCCCACAGTTCTTGGGATAATGGAGGCAACCGAGAAAGAGATCAAATTCTTCAATGCTAAAGACATTGATGTCCGTGAAGGTACCATAGGTCTCGCTGGGTCACCTACCCGAGTAGCGGATGTATTTGAGCACAAGTCAAAACGGAAGGGAGAAATAATAGAAGGGCTCCCTGAAGATGCTGTCAAAAGGGCAGTAAAAAGACTTCGTGAACTGAAGGCAATCTAAAATTCCACCCCTCGATCTATGAAACAATCCATCTAATATCAATGGACGACTGGCAACTATCAACAGACACTACCGGTATATTAGTTTACAGGAGAATAATATGAAAAGAGGTAACCCTGTTTGGGTATGGACGGAACAGAGAAACAACAGACTAATGGAGGTCGGGGTTGAACTCTTGGGAAAGGGGCTGGAACTGTCCGAGAGACTAAACGTAAAATTAGAGACGATACTGATTGGTAATCAAACAAGAAAACTAGCTGATGAACTGATGGCTTATGGTGCAGATACTGTCTATATGATAGAAGATCCAAGGCTCCAAACTTACCAGAGTGATGTATATGCTAATGTTCTAGCAGACTTGATTAGAGAGCATAGTCCAGAGATTTTATTAATAGGTGCAACCAATATTGGAATGGATCTGGCACCCAGAGTTGCGGCCAAAGTTGAGACAGGGTTGACTGCCCATTGTGTTGATCTATGTATCGATGAAGACAATGGAATTCCATACCTGGCCCAGGTTGTCCCTGGGTGGGGTGGAAATCTAATGGTTAAGATTGTATGTCCTGAAAAAAGGCCCCAGATGGCTACAGTAAGACCAGGAGTTTTAGAAAAACCGGCCCGAAATGAAGCAAGAAAGGGAGAGATAATTAAAGTTACACCTGACATAAAGGATGGAGATTTCAAAGTAAAAACGATTGAAATGGTTGAAGAAAAGGCTGTTGGCATACCGATTGAAGAGGCTGATACCGTCGTGGCCGGAGGTTGGGGGTTGTTTTCGGCGGGGGGGTTCAAACCTGTTGAGGAACTTGCCGAGGTCCTTGGGGCTGCGGTGGGAGGAACCAGACCGGCAGTAGACAAAGAATGGATCTCGGACGATCAAATGATTGGGCAGAGCGGAAAAACAATCAACCCTAAGCTCTTTATAAGCGTGGGTGCCTCAGGCGCCATGCACTTTACTACAGGATTCCTAAGATCAAAGGTAATTATGGCCATTGATCAAAATCCCGATGCTCCAATATTTAAGGTATCTGATATAGGTCTTGTTGGGGATCTTCGAGAGATTTTACCATATCTGATTGAGGAGCTTAAGAAGGTAGTTTGAGTAAGCTTCCCAAGTCGCTGAGAATGCATGAACCAAATCCTGGATGCCTCAAAAAGCCGGCGGAAGTTGTAGGAAAGTGATTTTTAAGTGTTAACTAACCAGAAATAAAGGAGAAGATACATGGGCTATGTAGAAGATAGAGTAAACGAACTAAAAGAAAAAATAGCCAAAGAAAAGGAGATGGGAGGGGCTAAAAAGGTTGCAAAACAGCATGAATCCGGCAAATTAACGGCTAGAGAAAGATTAGAACTGTTCTTTGATTCTGGCAGCTTCCAAGAGGTAGATATGTTTGTTCGACACCGGTGCGAGGATTTTGATATGGCTGACACCGACGTGCCAGGCGAAGGGGTAGTTACCGGCTTTGGAACTGTGAATGGTAGAAGGGTCTTTGCATTCTCCCAGGATTTCACCTCTGTTGGGGGAACTCTGGGTGAATACCACGGCAAGAAGATAGTCAAGGTAATGGACTTAGCGCTCAAAGCCGGATTACCAATAGTTGGTTTCAACGACTCAGGTGGAGCCCGAATACAAGAAGGGGTTGATGCCCTTAGCAGTTATGGTGAGATATTCTATCGTAATTCCTGTGCCTCTGGAGTTATCCCCCAGATATCAGCTATTATGGGACCTACTGCTGGAGGAGCCGTCTATTCCCCTGCAATGACGGACTGGGTATTTATGACTAAAAAGAGCAGTTATATGTTCATTACCGGACCGGATGTCATCAAAACCGTTACAGGCGAAGAGGTTACATTTGAAGAGTTGGGTGGGGCTATGACCCATAATGCCAAAAGTGGTGTTGCCCATTTTGCCTGTGAGAGTGATGCTGAAGCTATAGAAAAGATAAAAGAACTGTTGACCTATCTTCCCCCAAACAACATGGAAGACCCGCCATTCATAGAATCCAAAGACGATCCTGAACGGATTTCACCAGAACTAGACACAATAATCCCTGACAACCCCAGGCAGGTGTATGACATAAAAGGAGTAATCAGCGCCATAGTTGATGACGGTAAGTTCTTTGAACCCCATGAACACTATGCTAAAAATATCATTATATGCTTTGCCCGTCTTAATGGAAGGGTTATTGGCATCATTGCCAATCAGCCCAATTTTTTGGCCGGGTGTCTCGATGTCAATGCCTCAGATAAGGCAACAAGATTCATTCGTTTCTGCGATGCCTTCAACATCCCCTTATTGACTATCGTCGATGTCCCCGGCTACCTACCTGGAACATCCCAGGAATGGAGCGGTATAATCAGACACGGTGCAAAGCTTCTATGGTGTTATTCCGAAGCGACTGTCCCAAAGATTACCTTGATTATCCGCAAGGATTATGGAGGGGCGTATCTGGCAATGTGCAGCAGACATCTGGGAGGAGACTACGTATTGGCCTGGCCTACTGCGGAGATAGCCGTAATGGGTGCTGAAGGGGCAGCGAATATTATCCACAGGAAGGAGATAAAAGAGGCAGCAGATCCAAAGGCAAAGTTAGGGGAAAAGATTCAAGAATACCGTAACCTTTTTGCCAATCCCTATATCGCGGCTGCAAGGGGTTACATTGATGCGGTAATTGTCCCTAGCGAATCGCGCCTAAAGATAATCAGTGCACTGGAGACATTGTCCACCAAGAGAGAGACCCGTCCGCCGAAGAAGCACGGTAATATTCCTGTGTAAATCGTTGACGGTTGACGGTTCACGGTTTAACGGTGAACTATGATTCAGACAGTAGACCATAGACATCAGACATTAGACTGAAGGGGAGAAAGTGGCCAGAGATTACAGAAAGATGAAAGATAGAAGCTGAAAGCTCAAAGCTTTCACCTTGACCCTTTCACCTTTGAGCTTTTATCTGATAAAGGCTTGGCAAATAGCATATAGAAAAGTCTGAAGTCCAGTGTCTGAATTCCAGAAGGAGATTAATTCATGATGGAAATTGAAAAAAGAAAGATGGCAGCTATTTCAGCGGCCGTATCAGCCTATCGAAAGGAGGAAAAAGAGACTTTTGCTATAGAGTCCCCGACCACCTCTTTTCAAGTTTTATCTAACGTGTGGGGGCTATCTGGCCGACAGGCGATAATGCATATGAGGAACTTACTTCAGTGTAGAATATTC
>JBAZOX010000157.1:0-6250 GCA_041648535.1 Desulfobacteria bacterium
ATTTGATACCTTCAGCTTTGTTGAGGTCCCTGCAAATCTTGCTGACAGGGTCATCAGCGCCATCAATGACATTATGATGCATGGGAGAAGAGTGCGTATACAACATGCAAAGGAAAAGCGGAAATAAAAAGAAGGCAGGTAAGCTAACACCTGCCTGCCTTTTAACGCAGCCAAAATCCTTATCTCTGGGTTTGTGACAGGGCCGTTATCTTTTACGGAGCCTTCATATTTTGCCAGTAATCTTTCACCGGTAAAACCGCTTTTTAGCGCAGTCTTTGAGATATCTTCGCCGGTTGACATAATATTGTGGACATCTATCCTTTCATCAAATTCTTTCAAGACAACTTCCTCTTCAGCCCCTTCCAATTTGAGAATTTGGCCTGTGCTCGGAATAATTACCGTCAGATACATTCCACAACTCAGGAAGTGCCTTATCTTAGATTAAACAACGGTTCACTTTTAAATTTTAGCTAACAATAGATAATTTCGATAAAAGATAGATTATCTATAGATATTAGCTATTTGACATATTTATTATATCTATCGTAGGATTTTTGTAAGGTTAGAATGTGGGAAGAAAAAGAGAGCAAGAGGAGTCGCTATGAATCTGAAGAGCTTTTTTGGAACTCGATGGGGTATTATTTTGGTGGGTGCATTTATCGGTGTTTTTGCGGCCTTGCTTCAGAAGTTTGGAAATCCGCTCAACATGGGCATATGTGTAGCCTGTTTTGAAAGGGATATTGCCGGGGCCTTGGGGCTGCATCGGGTAGCTGTTGCCCAGTATATCCGCCCTGAGATTATCGGTTTTGTCTTTGGCTCCCTGGTTGCTGCCTATATTTTCAAGGAGTTCAGGCCAAGGGTCGGCTCTGCCCCTATTGTTCGTTTCATCTTAGGATTCTTTGCAATGATCGGGGCCTTAGTCTTCCTTGGATGCCCATGGCGGGCACTCCTAAGGCTTGCCGGAGGGGATGGTAATGCCATCCTTGGCATTGCAGGACTTGCATCAGGAGTAGCCGTGGGTGTCCTCTTTCTTGAAAATGGCTATAGCCTTGGAAGAAATCAGAGAACCTATATCTCTGTGGGCTGGATATTGCCCCTTATTATGGCCACCCTTTTTGCCTTTCTGATCTTTGCCCCGCTGATGGGAGACGGTGGGAAATCAGGGCCTATATTTTTCAGTGAAAAAGGCCCTGGCTCTATGCACGCCCCCATAGCTACTTCCCTGATTGTTGGGTTGGCTATAGGGTTTCTTGCCCAGAGGACTCGCTTTTGTCTCATGGGCGCTATTCGGGATATCATCCTTATCCGGAATTTCCACCTGGCAAGCGGTGTCTTTGCCCTTTTAATTGCAGCCTTTGTGAGCAATCTTATTATCGGCCAATTTAATCCTGGTTTTTCAGGCCAGCCTGTAGCCCACACAAACCAGCTCTGGAATTTCATGGGAATGTCTTTAGCCGGTCTTGCCTTTGCCCTAGCAGGAGGTTGTCCAGGACGTCAACTTTTTCTGTCCGGCGAAGGAGATGGTGATGCTGCTATGTTTGTGCTCGGCATGATCATCGGGGCAGGTTTTGCCCATAACTTCTCTCTGGCAAGCTCACCTGCAGGTGTTGGGTTTTATGGTCCCCACGCTGTAATTATCGGGCTCCTGGTATGTTTTTATATAGGCATTACCATGAGAGAAAAAACTATATGAGGAGCTATCATGGCTGAACAGGTTGATGCAAGGGGGCTCTCCTGTCCCCATCCAGTTATACTGGCACACCAAAAAATGAAACAGCTTAAGAAGGGAACTTTCGAGGTTGTGGTAGACACAGATACATCACGGGAGAATATAAGCCGTATGGCCAAGAATGAGGGGTGGGAAGTTGTAGAGACTAAAAAAACACAGGATTCAGGATACCTCCTTCTTTTAAGAAAGGGATAGTTTTGCCCTTATTTAAATCTAAAAAAGAACGAAAGGTAAGAGACGGAAAAAGTCCTGATAAGGGTTTTCTCGTCTTTCACAACACGAGCGAGGTTATCAGGGCAGAAAGTATTTTGAAGAAACAGGGCTGGGATGTCCGGGTTATGGGGCCACCCCCTGAGCTTCGAACAGGATGTGACCTGGTAATTGAATTCCCCTTAGTGGAACAACTCAATATCCTCAGGGTCCTGGAGGAAAAAAAGATTCCTCCAATCGAGATGGTTCCAGTGGATAGCCCATTGCTGAAGCCAATAGATTTACTCAGGACCAAGGATTACGGAAACTATATCATGGTGCGAGCTGCCAATATGAAACTGACTGTGGAGAAAAATACCCTCAAGATTGTAAATATCTCTGGAGGCGGCTGTCCAGATGTCCCTTACATAGCTGAGGAGCTTGTCGGAAAAACCCTGAGAGAGGCCCCTTCTCCAAAAGAAATCGGACATACGCTTTGCGCCTATGCCTTACATATGGCCTATGAGGAAATGAAAAAGATATGCTCGCTTTAATCGGAACAATCCCTCGTAAAAACCTTTCTGTTATTTCTGGGGAGGTTTTCATGAGAGATGGACGCATTATCATAGGCGAGGAGTCCTTTTCTCTTCACCGTGGTTTTCCAGCTATGATAGGGGCAGCGGCCATGGTTTGCGTAGAATTAAAGATTCCAATGCCAACGGCGTTTACCGTGGGTGACATCGGTTTAGGCGATGGTAGTCGAAGACTATATGAGTATCTAAAGACTATACTAACTGAACTTCCAGCTTCGGTACTTACCTTCCATTATCTCATGCCTGATGTCAACTGGCATAATCAGGTCTTCTGGGCCATTGAAGAGAAGTCAGAGCGGCCCATACTTATTGCTGACGCCGGATTCATGTATGCAGCCAAGATGAGTGGGTTTGCTCCTTCTTATGACCTCTTTACGCCAGACATCGGGGAACTTGCCTTCCTGTCTGATGAGATAGCTCCTCATCCCTTCTACACCAGGGGATTTATCTGTCATGAAGAGAATAATGTCCCCTCTTTAATTTCGAGGGCATATCAATACGAAAATGCTTCACGTGTAATGCTTGTTAAAGGAGAAAAGGATTATATTTGTAGTAAGGGAGAGATTATAGCTACTGTCAAGGAGCCTTTTGTTGAGCCCCTTGAGGCTATAGGAGGCACTGGTGATACCCTGACCGGCATCGTCTCAGCTCTGATTTATGGAGGGTATGCTATTGAAGAGGCCGCTATTCTGGCTGCAAAAATTAACCGTCTGGCAGGCGAGCTTGCCCATCCCACGCCGGGCACACAGGTTTCAGATATCATGATCCACATTCCCAATGCCCTTTCCATTGTATTGAAAAAGACATATAAAGAGGAGGGAAGCTATGAAAAGAAAACTTTTAATAGGTGTTAGCACCATTCCGGGATGCCATAGATGCATAGTTGATAATTAGGATAATTAGGGACACAGAGCTTGTCTAAAAACTCAGTATTTGTCATCCTCCGGTCGATGCGACTCCTCGCGGAGATCCGACTCGGACTTGACCTGGGGATCCAGAAGGTATTGAAAACACTGAATTCCCGCCTTTCATCCTTCGTAGTTGCTACTCTGAGAAGTACGCTACGAAGCACGAGACTACGGAGAACGGGCCGCGAGAATGACAACTTTATATGGGGATGGTAGTTTTTAGACAAGCTCCACACATCCCATTTTCTTAATTCTGAGAATCTCCCTTTATTTTCAAACAAGCTGCCACCCATCCAAACCGAACTCCCAACTTCACTTCTTATTAATCGTGCGGTTATTTTGGGAACTACCTGCCTCAATCAACTTCTTATCTTTCTCAGATACGCCTTTCCTTCTTTTATGAATTTCTGCGCTTCAGATATAGCAGTCTCGGCAGTTTCACGATCTATATAAGAAAAGACTTCATAGTCTCCACTTTCTCTGTCATCTTTAAGATTTGCAAGATATTTCCCCGTATTCCTGGTGAATTTTCCTGTCTTAACAAAGAAGAGACCAAAAAGCGTAACAACACCCTTATGACTTTCTGCTTTTTCTCCTTCTGTCAGAAGAAGCGCCTGCGCTGCATGAAAAACAGCATAATAAGCCCTTGAAACTGCGTCTTCATAGTCGCCTGATTTAAATAGTTTTTCAGCTACTTTTAATTTCTTTTCAGCTTTTTGCACATACCCTTCTATAAGCGATTTGGTAGCTCTATCCAATTTTTTTGCCCTCCTTAATTACCATTCCCATAAATGGCGTTGGTATGGATTTCAGGCGATTGAATTCTGAGACGCTAAAAATCTTCAGGGATATGAGCCTGCCCGTAGAGAGAAGTATATCCATCACTGCATCATAAAGCCTGTCAATCACCGGCCTGTCCTTTTTCCTGAGCACAATCAGAATATCATAATCCGAGTCAGGTCTCCAGTCATCTCTGACCCGCGAACCAAACAGATACATCTCTTTTATATCCTTCTTTGAAGGGGAAGTTGCAGCCAAGAACATTTTGACTATTTTATCCGTTCTGCTTTTTCTCATTTTTCACCAGTTCTATCTTTATTGCCTATATTTTATCAAAATTACGAGAAAAATGGACAGCAGCCGAATTGCCTCATCAAAAATCTACACGAAACTGAATCATTGCCTCAAATAAGAAACCTACACGAAAAAGGACTAAAGTAGCCTTCTGAGAACATCAGATCAGGAGGCAGAAATGAGGTTGACGATGAACGAAAGGAAGAAAGCAACAGCAGTAGTAGCGCCCCAACAATAGACAGGGCATTAAAAGCCGAAAGGAAGAAGCAGACACTCAAGGGCAGATCCAACACCAAGCCAGGAACACTTCTTAAGAACCAGATACCGATAAGGACATTTTCGGAATGGGATGAAGGAAGACCTGGATTTGTAGAGATAGATCTTGTGGGACATGACAGAGGAGATGCCAAAGGGGAATACATACAGACGCTTGACGTTACTGATGTATGCACGGGTTGGACAGAAACACAGGCTGTAAGGAACAAGGCACAGGTGTGGGTATTTGAGGCATTAGAAGACATAAAAATACGATTGCCAATAAACCTCTCCGCAGCAAGCTACGGAGTATCCTAAAATCTCCCCTCACTTGATGGGAGGGGACTAAGGAGAGGGTGAAAAAACTTAACTCCGTAACAGCAGATGGGGCCTTATCTGATTTCGGGCAGGCTACCGCCATTCTGGTTTTTGCCCATCACAATAAATGTTTTTCCGGATGTTCCCATACAGTACAATATTATGTACTACGCGATTTCCATGTCTTATTTTTTTATAACAATCTTTACGTTAACTTCCTGAACCTCTGTCCTTATATTCCTGCCTCCAAGATCAAGCCTCACTTCCTGCACAGAGGTCTCATCCAGGTCCGTAATATCAACCGGTTCTGTCCTGAGAGACTTTCTCCTGCTGACCTCTGACCTGGCGCCCTCAATGGTCATTTCCCTCGGATTAACCTCAACTGAACCGACAAAAAATCCTTTTTTAGGGGTACCCACAAGAACAGCCTCAACAAGCGCTGTCCTGATAACTGTCTCTTCGAGTGCAACCATAACAGAAGACGGACTTATATTTGTAACAGTCATTGTTGAGGGAAGCTTTACATCCTCATTGTTTATGTAATATGTGCCTTCCCCCTTCTTGGCCTTGCTTAAATCTACATGAACCCTCACAGCAGCTATCTTCATATTCCTGAGAAGCCTCTCCTGTCCTTTTATGCTCACGCTCACAGTTTTTATCCCCTGCCTTACACTCTCAAATCCACCGGGGATATTCTTGAGTTCAACAGGCACGTCCATTGACACCTCGGATTGTCCCCTTGACGTGACAAAAAACCATAGGATTATTGCCATGACAACTGCGGCAATCTTCATCCCCATGTTTTCGAGCAAGAGCTTTCTCATCGCCTTCCCTTCTGTGATGTAAACATATCCGTTAGTTTATCCCTTAAAGTCCCCATGTCAATGTGGGTCTCAAGCCTTCCGCCAATAGCCATTGAGATAATGCCTGTTTCCTCAGAAACCACAATAACAACAGCATCGGTCTCTTCTGTAAGTCCAAGGCCTGCCCTGTGTCTTGTCCCCATGGATTTATCAACCTCTGTCTTGAGTGTGATAGGCAAAAAACATCCTGCGGCAACTATCCTGTTCCCGCGTATCACAACTGCCCCGTCATGTATGGGAGATGAAGGGTGAAAAATACTGAGGAGTATTTCTCTGGTAACCTTTGCATCCAATGGCGTGCCTATCTCAACAAAATCGCCG
>JBAZOX010000158.1:0-6241 GCA_041648535.1 Desulfobacteria bacterium
AACTGGGCTAACATATCCTCTTTAGGGAGCTTGGGCATTTGAACCCATGCAGGGATATGGGGAGTATATCGAAGCATCAACTGGGTAGCCTCTCTGGCCTCCGTATGGGGCATGCTCCCTATGGTCGTTGGTAAACAGTTACCTAAAAATTTCATCGCTACCATCCTTTTTCCTCGAGAGAGTTCCATTTTTTTGAGCACTTCTTCGATTTATAAATGGATGTACCTCTTTATTCCCCCATACTCTGTTCATCCCAATTTGCAAAACCAATAGGCCGCTTGGGCTGGGAAGTATCTTGCCTTTTCACTTTCAGCAGCAAAATACTGATTTGTGAGACATGTTGGATTAACTCAACAGGCTCACCTTGCTCGGTGTAGCCAGAAAATGAAATAAGCGATGGGTTCCAATAACCAATATCTCGCAGATGGAAGGTTACGGACTGACCAAAATTGACTAATCGAACTCCAACTTCATGGTCTTGGTCGAGGCTTTTGTCAAAATCGTTGATCCATTCCACAAGCCGCTTATGAAATTCGCTTGCTAAATTGGGATCGGTAGGGGTTTGTATCTTTGGCAGTTCTGGCATCGCGGGCGTCACAAATCCTTTGACGATATCATTTAACGGATTGCGTATGCCTTCGAGAGCCTTCTTTAGTTCGTCGCTTGCCATAGTTGCTCCTGTTAAAAACCCAATGTGAAGGTGAGTAGCACCGGACTAATGGAACACTACTGAATTTTCCAAAAAAGTAAATAGTCTTAGAACCGTTGAAACCGCGAGGATTCAGGCGTCTGCTCGAATTGTTCGGCTTTCATGCAGTCCTTCGATCTTCACTGAATTGGCTTGGATGTGACCATAAATATTCCCGAACTTCCAGATTCATTCGATCCAGTTCTGCTAAAAAACCTGAAACCGATAGGTGATAGTTCTCCGAAATTTTCTCCACTTCGCGAAGATACTCAACCTGCCTTTGAAATTGGCTGATCCGTTCTAAGGTTGTTTTATACTCTTCTTCATTATGTATCATTTATTAAAACCTCCACAATACCCCTTTTCTTTCCATCACGTTTAATCTGCCAGTGCTCGATGGCTACTTCCTCCCCATCGAGTGTAGCCATACGCCTTAACCAGAAAATACTCGCACCTTCATAATCCTGGGCAGCCATGTGGTCAAAAATTATTCGTGCTTCACCCGCAACCTGACGGATGTCGAATGTATCTTCCATCAAGAGGAATATATCAAGATCTTGAGGATTTGGCTTGTCGGTAACAAAAGATCCAAATATTATGAATCGAGCCGTTTGTCCGGTTTCAACAGCCAGACCGTAAATACGATGCAAACGCTGAGCTAAAATAGCTCTTTGAAAATTGCCCTTTCCAAAGTGTTCGATAACATCGCTCAGTGATGCCTTATGAATTCCTCTCGGTAGATCTCCATTGTTGTTAAATTTTGGCCATTTTTTCATATTCGAGATGTTAATTCAAAACCTGAAATATTGCAAATTTTTATGGTGCCAAATGAACCTGTAGAAAAACCCCTGAATCAAGAATTGGGCGCTTTGTAACCTACTGTTTTTATTGAATATTATTTTTAAAAAATCTTAAAAATGGACTTATTTTACAGGCTCAACGCATGGGCTGAGAGGTGCGCGACGTTTTTTCGCGCATCCTTTTCCAGCCCAATGTTAAGCGCATGCCTCCTTAATAAACTGGATAAATGCCTTTTCAAACATTTTCTTTATTTCATTGATTGATATTTGAATAGAAACAAATGTCTTTTTGTTTTTTATGTTGCAGTTGCCTAACATTTTAACATTTTGATCAGATAGTTGAGGCAATCGACCCTGATGGACAAAAGCGTTTCTCTCCTTGTAGAGCATATCTACAATTGCTTTTACTTTATCGTTTGAGTCGAGAGCATTAAAATCCGATATATTTTCTTTGACTTGAAATCCGTGAACCAATATATTTTTATCTTCATCACTAAAATACTTGCTGACAAATCTGCGAACTTTCTCGGAAGACCCATGTTTCGCAAAGTATTTTTCCTGAAGAGATACGACAATTATTTTAAATTCCTTCCTATCTTTAATTGGAAATGAAATGTTTTTTGATTCTTTCTTAATTTCGGCTAACAACCACTGATCAAAAGGCTGAAACTTATCTTTTGACAGGGCCTCCATGATTGAAAATATTGATATCAATGTTATTCCAGCATGTACAATTTCTTTCGTTACTACACTATAAAAAAAACCCACTTCTGTTATTTTGTTTTTTTCTTCTCCCAGACTATTTACACATGCATCGAAATCAGATCGATCTTTGAAATAGTCTTGAAATGCACCGAAAAAATCATTTCTTTTAGATTCGAGAACGGTTTCACTTAAAGCCTCGACAAGCCGTGTTGCTGCTTCTAAATTGGTTATTTTGTTTTTTAGCATATCTTTTGATTTTTTTAACAAAAAGATCACCGGCGCGAGGAACGAGCGTCCGGTATTGATTGGTTAGACCCGGGCTCGCCCCCATTCAAGCGGCGGACAGAGCTAATGGCGCGCATACAAGCGATAGCTGAGTTCAAGAACAGCCAGCATGAGTAGGCCGGAGAAGCTGCCCATCGGCCAGCCGTAGCTGTCGATTATGAGCCACGTAAAAGCGAGGATCACAAGCAAGAACATGCCGTACCCGAACCCGTCAAAACGATCATGCAAGCTCTTTCGGAGATTCTGTGCGCGTTCTTCCCTTTCTATTTGGACACGCTCCGGGTCTGTCTTGGGTTGAGACAGGACCTCCGCCCGTTTGCGCATCTTCTCTTTGTACTCCTGAAATGCTTCGGAGTGTCTCTGGAGTGTTTTTTGGGGAATGTAATTGAGCGCATTCAGCCCTTCTCACTTGACTAACTCTTTTTCTTCCGGGGTTAGCTCGCCGGGCTTGAACTCGGTCGCTTCGCGGAACGTGCGCCGACTGTTCTCCTCCATCTCCCGCAACTTTGCACTTAGTTGATCAACTTCATCTTGTGACGGCTGGTCACGTTTGCTTTTACTCATAGGGCTCTGCTGTCCATAGTTTGTCTAACCATTTATTAACAAGCAAATTTGCCTAGATATAAGATATTAGGTAACTATTCAGGCACAAAGAAACAAAGGCACATAGGCACAAAGTTGTATGAATATGATCGGAATACAGGACAGTTGTCATTTTGTATGATGTGACGCACGTTTCTTTGATGGAATAATCTCAATCAACGACCTGAGAGCTTTGTTGACTGACTCAGAATTCGTGAAATATTGTCTTACATCCGGCTCCAGCATAACTGCCCCATCTTCGAGCCTGAAATACTGAACAGAAGTAGTGCCGTCTGCTTTATGAATCTCGACTTTATGACCCGCACGGTATGCCTTATAATACTTTCCACGCACCGCCCCTTTCATGCTGGAGAAATCGTATTCCGATCTCATATCCTCTATCTTTGATAGGTTTTTAGAATCCGCCTTCTTCATAATATTTAAACCTTTTCCCCCTACTCCCCTTTCCACCCATGTTCCCCAACTAAAGGAACAAACACGCAACTGGTAAACTCTTCCTTATGAAAACTATCCCCAACTCTGGTTATCCTGTAGAGACTCTGGAGAAACCTTGAACCAACAGGTATGACCAATCTCCCCCCATCCGTTAATTGATCCTGCAAAATGCTGGGGATATCAGGCGATCCGGCTGTTACAATAATACCACCGAAGGGAGATTTTTCTTCCCACCCCTTGCTCCCGTCGCCAATCCCGAATTCTATATTGTTATAACCCAAATCCGTAAGAAGCTGCCTCGCTTTGCCCGAAAGAGATTTGTGAATCTCTACGGTATATACCTTTTTCGCCAGCTCAGCCAGTATAGCTGTCTGGTATCCTGATCCAGTCCCTACCTCTAAAACCCTTTCCTCTCCTTTTAACTCCAAACATTCTGTCATTAAGGCTACCATATAAGGTTGCGATATGGTCTGTCCCTCCCCAATGGATAGAGGGCAATCGTGGTAGGCAGATGACATCAACTCCGGAGGAACAAAACTGTGTCTTGGAACTTTTCGCATTGCTTCCAGCACCATCAAATCAACGATGCCCCTTTTTTTAAGCTGGTTTTCAACCATCAGTTGACGTTCAGTATTGAAATCCACAGAGTGCCTCTTCTTTGTTTTCCCAGCCAGGCCTCGCATCAAACCGTTAACTTTTTCGTTTTCTTCTTCGATTTATCAGTAAGAGCCAATTTTAGAACTCTGTCAATATTTTCTACAAAGACAAATTTCATGCCTTTCCTGAGCTGTTTATCAATTTCCCCTATATCATTCTTATTTCTCTGGGGCAGTATTACTGTCTTTATTCCAGCTCGCTTGGCTGCCAATACCTTTTCTTTAACACCCCCTATTGGCAAGACTGTACCACTTAAGGTTATCTCCCCTGTCATTGCTATATCACTCCTGACCGGCCTTTCAGTAAGGATGGAAGCTATTGCCGTAGCCATAGTTATCCCGGCAGAAGGGCCGTCTTTAGGGATTGCACCAGCAGGTACATGGAGATGAAGATCGTATTTTTCGAAGAACTCAGGGTCAATATTGAGTTTTTGAGGCTGAGAGCGGATGTAGCTCAAGGCAGCCTTTGCCGATTCCTGCATAACCTCACCCATATTGCCGGTAAGAGACAGGCCCTTCTTTCCAGGCATCTTCGAGGCCTCCACAAAGAGCACTTCCCCCCCCGCCTCTGTCCATGCCAACCCAGTAGCCACTCCAGGATGGGATGTTCTCATGGCCGTCTCCGGAAAAACCTTTTCAGTGCCCAAGAAATCATATAGATTGTCCGGCGAGACAGTCGTGGGTTCCTTCTTTCCTATAGCCACTTGATATGCCACCTTTCGACAAACCCTGGCAACCTGCCTCTCCAGATTTCTAACCCCCGCCTCCCTGGTATAGCTTGCAATAATCTTTCGTATAGCCTCTTCGGTAAACTCAATATTCTCAGTGTTTAAACCATGTTCTTCTAACTGTTTGGGTATGAGGTACTTTTCTGCGATACCGATCTTTTCCTCTTCAGTGTATCCTGACAACCTGAGAACCTCCATACGATCCCTGAGTGCCGGTTGAATAGTCTCCAATACATTGGCCGTGGTTATAAACATGGTCTTCGATAAATCAAAGGGCAGGTCTATATAATGGTCACTGAAAGAGCTGTTCTGTTCCGGATCTAAAACCTCCAAAAGGGCAGAGGAAGGGTCCCCTCGAAAATCGGTGCCAACCTTATCTATCTCATCCAGCATAAATACAGGATTGTTTGATTCAACCCGTCTTATGCTCTGGATTATGCGCCCTGGCATAGCGCCCACATAGGTTCGTCGGTGGCCTCTAATCTCAGCTTCGTCCCGTATCCCTCCTAATGACATGCGGATAAATTTTCTCCCCAATGCTCTGGCTATGGATTGTCCCAGGGAAGTCTTACCTACGCCTGGAGGGCCTACAAAGCAAAGGATAGGACCTTTCATATCATCCTTTAATTTCCTTACAGCAAGGTATTCTACAATCCTTTCCTTGACTTCCTTGAGATCATAGTGGTCTGTCTCTAAAACCTTTTTAGCCTTTACCAGATCGAGGTTGTCCTCTGTTCCTCTGTTCCATGGAATTTCGATAAGCCAGTCAAGATATGTCCTGATAACAGTGTATTCCGCTGATGCAGGAGGTAATCTCTCAAACCGCTTTAATTCTTTGTCTACCTCTTTCAATACGTAATCCGGCAGGTTGGCTGCCTCTATTTTAGCTCGAATCTCTTTTATTTCTGCCTGTCTCTCGTCAGTCTCCCCCAATTCCTGCTGAATAGCCTTCAACTGCTCTCTGAGATAGTATTCTCTCTGGGTCTTACTCATCTCGCTTTGCACCTGAGACTGGATCTTGCCCCCTAACTCTAAGAGCTCAAGCTCCCGGTTTAATACGGATAAAACCTTGCTGAGTTTATCCTCTGCCTTCTCTGCCTCCAGTATCTCCTGCCTCTCCTCCAATTTCATCTTGACCATGGTTGCTGTGAAATAGGCAAGTTTTATAGGTTCTTCAATGTTCATGACGGCTGCCTGAAGCTCGTCCGGCATGTAAGGGACCAGCTCGACCATCCTATGGTATTGCCCGGATATGGTCCTCATCAATGCCTCCGTCCTCTCGGTAATTTCTTCCTTTTCCGGCATAACCTCTATTTTAGCCTTATAGAATGGTTCTTTCTG
>JBAZOX010000159.1:0-6226 GCA_041648535.1 Desulfobacteria bacterium
ATTAGCCATAGTGACATCCTCCTTTCACTAAAATTTACATCGTTCCAAACTTTAGGTTGCCACTTTTGACAAATGGATCTTCCCTTCAGAACGAAACCAGCTCACCAAATAAAAGGCAAGCTTTTATACTTACTCGTCAATAATAATGTTTTTTTTAATTAAAATCAAGTTTTATTTTAATCGTTTATTTTAATCGTATAGGAATTTCCTTTTTGGACGCAGGTGAATAGAGTTGTTTGATTGGTTTCATTGGTTTGATGTTGAACATATAACAGCGGGCTTAAGCCCGCTGTTGTGCCCGCTGTTGTGTGGAAGTCAGTAAGGGAGGACGTCAATAAACGTTAATCAGAACTAACCGAACAAATAGAACAAACTTGATTGCTCGGCTACTTTTTGTTCTTCAGCAGGGTTTCGAGACCAACGAAAGGCTTGTAGGTAGAAGGTGGCTTTTGCTCGCTGCCCGGTGTCGCCTCGTTATACCATCCCTCATCCACGAGTCGCGAGTGCTCGTTGTCGTGACAGTAGAGACACAGCAGCTCCCAGTTGCTGCCGTCATTCGGATTGTTATCGTGGTTGTTATCCTTGTGATGAACTGTGAGCTCACGAAGTTTCTTGCCTGTGAATTCGCGCCCGCACCGTGCGCAGATCCATGGGTAAATCTTGAGTGCTCGCTCCCGGTAGGTCTTTTCCCTACGCTCCCGGTCGCGCCGAAGCTCGGCAATGGTTTGGTCCGGACTGTCGACCTCTGTTCCCGTCTTCTTAGTTGACATGTGGGCACCCTCTATTAGGCTAGTTTAGAATTATCAGGATATGGGTTCTATGGATTCATTATTGATTAAACCCCTTGTATTGTCAAGGGATTTTCTCGATACGCTTTAATCTCTTGCCTTTTTCTGGCTAGGTATGTTAAAATTTTATTGAACGGAAGTCACAAATTAATACAGCTTGAGGCATGAAGGTTTAATTATGAGGAAAGCATTGCTCTTGAGGTTTCTGGATGCTGCAAATATGCAGAGATGGAATGATAAGATACGGCCGGTAGAACTAACAGAATTGGATAAACAAGCTCATAAAATGACAATTGCCTACTTACTTGGTAAATTTGAAGAGAGTAATGATAAGTTCGACTGGATAGAGATCATCGAAGGGGGCCTTTTCGAGTTTCTGCAACGCCTCGTTGTCACAGATCTAAAACCACAGATATTTCGTAAGATTAAACAAGATCAGGCAAGTTATAGAGAATTAAATCAGTGGGTATTTAAAGAATTAGAATCCATTATCTCACCCTTGGGTGAAGAATTTTGCAAAAAATTTAAGGGTTACTTTTCACCTGACAGAACCGACAACATCAACAGAAAAATCCTCAATGCCGCCCATTTTTATGCTACAAAATGGGAATTCAATATCATAGAGCATGCAAATCCCAAAGGCTATGAGATAGATGACATAAAGAAAAACTTGCAGATGGAACAAGAAAAAAACTATGGCCTGAAGGGCATGGTACAATTGGTAATGTATGACAAACTCAGAAACTTCGTAGACCTCTGTGGACAACTGAGGTTTCAGATAAGATGGGGTCATGTATACAGGACACCGAAGACCTCTGTCCTGGGACACATGTTAATAGTTGCCATACTGTCGTACTTGTTTACCATTGAAATAAAGGGCTGCAAGAGAAGATGCATAAACAACTACTTCACTGGATTATTTCACGATCTGCCTGAAGTCCTCACCCGGGACATAATCTCTCCGGTAAAGAGGTCTGTTAAGGGTCTGAGCCGTCTAATAAAACAATATGAAATGGAACAGATGAAAGAGGTATACAGCATGATCCCATCAGAATGGCATGATGAAATCAGAATGTTTACCGCAGATGAATTCACCAGTATCGTCAAAATCAACAATAAGACAGAAAAGGTAACCAGCACTGATATCAGTGCTCGATTTAACAAAGATGAATTCAACCCAAGGGATGGAGAGTTGATAAAAGTAGCAGATGACCTGGCAGCATTCATAGAGGCGTATTCGGCCATGAAAAACGGGATTAAGAGTCCAGACATGGATGATGCCACAAATTCCTTAAGGGGGAAATACCAGAAACAGCGGTCAAGTGTTGGAAGTCTAAATATCGGGGAGATATACGCTGATTTCGATTAAAAAAACAGAGGCTAAAGGGGGTGGTAAGTCGTGAATCGTGAATCGTTTTAGTTAAGCAGTAAATGCTGTCTAGGTAAAAAGAGGTTAATAGAAATCATTTTGTTTCCTGGAGGGGAAAAAACTATGAGAAAAGCTGTTTTTGTACTGGTTGTGACTCTGGTTGTATCTTTGACTTTGTTCTGTGCTCATGCTGTTAATGCAGAAGTGCGAGGTGTAACAGATAAAGAGATAAAGATAGGCACAATTGCTCCTATAACTGGTCCTGCAGGGAGTCTTGGCGTTCTCTGGATTGACGCAACAAGAACCTATGTCAACTATATTAACGATAATGGTGGTGTCAATGGAAGACGGTTGGATTTAATTATAGAAGACGACCGTTATTCGATTCCACCTGCCCTTGCCGCCTTTAAGAAGATAGTTTACAGAGACAAGGTTTTTGTCATGATAGGACCAGGTTCTGCCAGCCTCGTTAATGTTTTATGGAAGAACATCGAGAAAGAGAAGTTGCCGACCATGTCTGTTGCAACTCCTGAGATTCTTTTTAACCCTTTTAAGATGCATGTATTTAGTATTATGGACACCTATTCAGGTCAAACGAAGGTTCTTGTCGATTATATGGTTAAAGACTTCAACCTGAAGGAACCAAAGGTTGCTCTGGTTTATCCTGATACTGATAACGGAAAGATGGAGCTTGCATCTACAGTAGAGAGGCTTAGCAAATACAATATAACACCTGTGACAAAGGAGGTACTGGCTCCTGGCGCTATTGATGCCGCCACCCAGGTGATGAGTATAAAAAGGTACAAAGCAAATGTCATAGTCCATGCCGGATCTATTACCCCGACAACTATTGTTCTGCTCAAGGAGTTAAGGAAGATGGGATTAAAGGTACCTGTTTTTGGCAGTTGGTCTGCAATGCTTGGAGAGGAAATAAACGCAATTGGTGAGGCAGCAAACCAATTCTACTCTGTTCATCCTACATCCCCCTGGTACGGTAAGGGGCCGGGTATGGAAAAGATGAGAAAAATCACCCTGAAATATCACCCAGGAACAGAAAAACCCTACCGTGGCACCATATACACCAATCTATGGGTTTGCAACACTGTGTTAGTAGAGGGTTTGAAAAGGGCTGGGAAGAGCCTCAATGAAAAAGCCCTGATAAGTGCTATTGAGGGTATTAAGAATTATGATACCGGTGGGCTCTGTGGTCCTATCTCTTATAGTGCGGAAAGCCATAAAGGTGGTGACTCATGCCAGATATACAGGGCTGACCCAGCCAGCGGAAGATATGTTGCTATAACAGGCTGGAGGAAGGCTGAGTAGTGATTAGTGGTTGAGGAATAGAACCAAAGGGTTCGAGGGTTCAAGTGTTTGTTTTTCACTTGAATCCTTGGCCACTTGAATTTTTAAACCTCGCACTATTGTAATAGTGCGGGGTAAACAGTAAATGCTGTCTACGTAGAAAGAGGTTAGTAGAAATCGTTTTGTTTACTGGAGGAAACCTATGAAGAAAAATATTTTTGTGTTGGTTGTAATTTTGATTACAGTTTTGACCTTATTCTGTGCTCATGCTGTTAATGCAGAAGTGCGAGGTGTAACAGATAAAGAGATAAAGATAGGTGCCATGGCAGACGTAACCGGTCCTGGTGCAGATGTTTACCAGGGTGTAATTCCCGGGTGGCGAACCTATATACAATTTATAAATGATAGGGGAGGGATACATGGCAGAAAGATCAAATTCATCATCGAGGATGACAGGTTCTCTATCCCGTTAGCATTGGCCGCTTTCAAAAAACTCGTCTATAGAGACAAGATATTTGCATTTTCATGGGCGGCATCCGGAGCCGGACAAACACATGCTATCATTCCCCTAGTTGAGAAAGAAAAGATCCCCATAATTACCGGAACAAACAATTCTGCATATTTCATTCCAGCCAGAAGGTATGTCTTTACTACCCTTCCCTTCTACGAAGACCAGATAAAGATAATATTTGACTATATGTGGAATGATCTCAAAGTAAACCGCCCCAAGATAGCGCTTCTTTACATGGAATCCGCATCGAGCAGGCCGGTCTTACAGTTGGTCAGGGAATTGACAAAAAAACACAATGCTCCACTCACTGAAATAGTCATACCTATAGCGGGCCTAGATATGTCTTCACAGGTGCTCCTGTTAAAGAGAGCCAACCCTGATTATGTTATTATTCATGGCTATATAGCCAATACTGCAGCGGTACTAAGAGATGCGAAAAAGTTTAACCTTAAGAGTCAGATTATAGCTATGCAGTACGGGTTTGTCAGAAAAACTGTAGAACTAGCAAGGGGTGCAGCCAAAGGTCTGTGGGGTATAAACAGCTTCGGGACTTCTACTGATGACAGTCCTGCAATGGCTCAACTAAGGGAGATAGACAAAAAATACAATCCAGGTGCAGGGTATCGAGACGAAAACTATACACAGGGCTGGTTGTGTTCAATGATACTATGTGAAGGATTGAAGAATGCAGGTAAAAATTTGAATAGTGAAACCCTGGTAGAAGGATGGGAAAAGATAAAAAACTTTGACACACAGGGTATATGTGGAGTTATCAATCTCGGCCCAGATGATCACAAAACAACGAATAGCAGCAGGATATACAAGGTTGATGTGGAAAACCTTAGCTTCATCCCAGTTACAGACTGGAGGAAGGCAAAGGAGTAACCCTTCACTACAGGAATCTTAAAATTAGCAATTCAGAAAGGAGTGAGGTTATGAAAATAAAGAGCTTATTTATTATTTCTATCTTTATGACAGCTTTCTTTTTCTCAGTATGCAAAAACGTAAGGGCAACAGAGGTAAGGGGCGTAACAGATAAGTCAATAAAAGTGGGGGCGATTCTTCCTATAACGGGTCCCGCAGCAAGTCTTGGCGTCCACCTGGCTGAGGCGATAAGGACATATGCCAGATATATCAATGATACTGGTGGCGTCAATGGAAGGCAGTTGAATTTAATTGTAGAAGATGACCGTTATTCGATTCCACCTTCTATCGCTGCTTTTAAGAAGCTGGTTTACAAAGATAGGGTATTTACCATGATAGGGCCTGGATCTGGTAGCCACATGAATGTCTTGTGGAAGCACATTGAGAAAGAGAAGCTGCCGACCATGTCTATTGTAACGCCTGAGATTGCTTTCAGCCCTTTAAGGAGGTATATATTTAGCGTCATGGATACCTATCCAGGCCAGGTAAATGTCCTTGTCGATTATATGATCAAAGACTTTAAATTGAAGGAACCCAAGGTTGCTCTGGTTTATCCTGATACTGAGGTCGGGAAGATCGACCGTGAACCTGCAATAGAGAGGCTTAAGAGATACAATATAACACCTGTAACAAAGGAGGTGTTGGCTCCTGGTACAGTTGATGCCAGCACTCAAGTAATGAGTCTCAGGAGGTACAATGCTAATTGTGTGCTCCATGTTGGAACTATCACCCCGACAACAATCACTCTGCTCAGGGATTTAAGGAAGATGGGATTAAATATACCGGTTTTTGGTAGTTGGGGTGCGATGCTTGGAGAGGAGATGAACGCAATTGGTGAAGCAGCAAACCAATTCTACTCTGTTCACGCTCATTCTCCCTGGTATGACAAGGGAATCGGTATTGAAGCCATGAGAAAAATAACGCTGCAATATCACCCTGGAACGGAAAAACCCTACCGCGGAACAATATACACCCATGCATGGCTCTGCACCGCTGTGCTGGTAGAGGGTCTGAAAAGGGCTGGCAGAAATCTCGATGAAGAAGCCCTGATAAATGCCCTTGAGAGCATAAAGAAGTATGATACCGGTGGGCTATCTGGTCCTATCTCTTATAGTTTGGAAAGCCATAAAGGTGGTAATTCATGGAAGATATACAAGGCCGATCCCACCGGCGGAAAATACGTCCCCTTAACAGGGTGGCGGACCGCTGATTAGTGGTTGAGGAGTAGAATCAAGTAACTAATTCAGGCACAAAGAGACAAAGGCACATAGGCACAAAGTTGTAGGAATACGATCGGAATGCAGGACACAACCTGTCCAAATACCGCTTTGT
>JBAZOX010000160.1:0-6169 GCA_041648535.1 Desulfobacteria bacterium
AGGACTGTCTATCTCTGTGGCTATCTTGTCATAAAGCTCCTCCGGGATAGCATCGGCTATCTGTTTCTTTAAGCTCTCATGTACCCACACTATCCTCTCCCAACCACCATCTCCACGCTGAAAGGTTTTCTCTCTTACAAACGGTATGGCAGCTCCCATGTACCCATGCCCCTGTACTCCTCCGCATGCCTCGGCTGCCATCTTCGAAAAGGTTAGTCCTTCTCCTAGTGGTGTCTCTCCTTTGTATGTCCTGTCTACAAGTCCTATCCCGTCAACCTGAGGGATATAAAATACTAATATTTCGAATCACCCTCACGAGGTCATCGGATATTTGATTGTGCTGTAAAGATTTAACCGCTTGATGGTGCGGTTGGTCTTCTCATACATGTACTCGTTGATGGCCTGATACTGACCGGATGCCTTGCTGATGGGCTCTCCCTTGGGTAGCTCGTCTATGTAACCATGCGGGTCTATTTCCATGGCAATCTGAGCTCCTTTGTATGATATGATACCACAGAACGGCATTCTCTCAGGGGTAAGTATGCATACATGGTTCGGGGCAAATCCCTGACATAGTGTACAACTGAAGAAGTTGTCTACGTCGTCATCCTCTATTCCCAACCGACGACTGTCGCTTAGGTCCCACTTGGGTTTGATCTCTTCTTCTAAAATCTGCTGTATTAGCTCCGGCCCACCTACTTCAGGTGCCCCTACTATGATCCTCGCCTCCATTTTCTCTGCAATGGGATAAGCTGACTTGGTAAGGGCTATTACTGCCTGACACATTTTGTGAAGGGTAAATCTGTCTGCTACTCTCTTGGCTACTCTCATCCACCAGGTATGCCTGGTGTTCACTCCCATGAGCCCTTCCATTCCCTCCAGGTTGTCACACATAGCTCTCATGAAGAATTCATCATAGTCAGGCTGTATCTCACTCCCCCATATTTTGAACTCCATCCCTATGGGAAAGGAAGAACCCTCCGGGGTCTCGTCTATATCAGGACCTATTATCTGAATGACGTTGTCTCTTACTTCGTCCTCATTGGCTGTAACCTCAAGGTTCATATAGATGCTGCCAAACCACTTGGGACCTCCATACTCTACATAAAAATCATCTTTCCTTATCCGCTCCCCCATGTGCCTCGGACTGATATCTATGTCTGATATCTCTTCCAACGCCTCCTCAAGATCTTCAGGAACATGATAAATCTTACCTTCCGGTATCTTGACCATTACCTACCTCCTTTTACGTGGTATTTATTTGAGTTGCAATTCAACAACTCCAAAATTCACGAAGTCTATTTGAGACCTTTGAAAAATACGCACTTTGTCATTTCGACTGGAAGGAGAAATCTTATAAGTCATTGATAAATAATAAGATTGCCACGTCGCTCCGCTCCTCGCAATGACAGTTTGTATAGATTTTCAAAGCTCTATTTAAGTAGCCTCGTTCAGGAATTTAATCCCCAGGTATGCTTAAAGCCGGCCTCTTCTTCAGCTAAACACCCTATAATAATTTATACAAAAACTGTACCAACTTCCATTCTTTCAATCTAACCGATAAATAATTGTTGCAAAAAATTTATTCTAACATATTGACATGACTTACTTTTTACAAACCGACTTTATATATAAAAAGAACCCACTTTTCAATGATAGGATATTTATAAAAAGGGTAAGATATTAAATAGCAGGGTTATTGCACATCTTTGGGAGCAAAAAAAGCCCATCATTGCTTCCCTCTGTGTGCAACTTTATAATTGGAATCTTATTTCTCTCCATTTACCGATTGAATGTTATCCCTAATCTTTAGGTGGGTTAACTTTTTCACAAGGGTGTTTCGGTGTATTTTGAGTATCTTTGCAGCTTCCGTTTGGTTCCAGTTCGTCTTTTCTAATGTCTGAAGGATGAATCGCTTCTCAAACCCTTCTTTGATCTTCGTTAGCCCTAATTCGTCGTCTCTTACTTCTTCCACTTCTTGTCCATCTTGCTTCCCATCCATAAACAGTTCTATGGGGAGATTGCTCAATGTGATTAACCTATCCTGTCTGGAAAGGACAACCAGCCTTTCAACGAGATTTTGGACCTCTCGAACATTTCCAGGCCAGGAGTATGTACAAAGGGTCGCAAGGGCATTAGGTGAAAATCCCTCGATCTTTTTATTATGTTGCTTGTTGTAAGTTTCAAGAAAGAACTGTGCTAATAACGGAATGTCATTTTTACGCTTCCTCAATGGCGGCAGATGGATGGGTACAACGTTGAGGCGAAAGTAAAGGTCACTTCGAAATCTATTTCCCTTGACCTCCTTTTCTAAATCTATATTAGTGGCAGCGATTACCCTTACATCCAGATTGATGGTCTTGTTGCTTCCGATCCTTTGAATCTGCTTTTCTTGCAAGGCTCGGAGCAATTTCGATTGAAGGTCAAGACGCAGCGCAGATACCTCGTCAAGAAACAGGGTGCCACCGTTGGAATGTTCAAACTTTCCCAGGGTGCGGGCATGTGCACCTGTAAATGCCCCTTTCTCGTAACCAAAGAGTTCACTCTCCATGAGTTCTGAAGGTATGGCGCCACAGTTCACCACCACAAATGGGCTGTCCTTTCTGTTGCCTTGATAGTGTATTGCTCTGGCGACCAGTTCTTTTCCTGTTCCACTCTCGCCCGTAATCAAGATAGTGGTTGAGGTAGATGCCACCTCCTTAATAATGTCAAATATCTCTCTCATCTTTTTGTCTTTGCTGATGATCTGTCCAAAACGATGGCGTTCTTTGGCCTCTGAATGGATGTGCTCTATCTCTTTCTGGAATCTCTTTTTGATGAAGACTTCTTGTAAAAATGAGATAAAATGGGATTCTTCCGTGGGTCTGGTTGCGCAGAGAGTCACGCCCAATCTTAAATACCCGGGCAGACTCCTTAAGATGCCTAAATACGAAACCAGAACTACATCGGTCTCTTCGTTAATCTCTTTTGCCTTTCTGACAAATTTCACTCCTTCGGCGTTAGATGCATCGAAACTGAGGAGTACTACATTAATTTTATTGTCTTTGATGATATCCAGGGCTGTTTGGTTCCTCTCGGCAGTAAATATCTTGTAATGATCCTTGAGCATTGCCTTCAGGGACTCCCTGAATTCTTCTTCATCATCAACTATCAAAATGGATTCTTTGTCCTTCAATTTTACCTTCTACTAGTACATAGACTCTATTATTCCCTTGTACATCTCATTGATATATTTCCGTTTGACCTTCATAGTGGGAGTTAGTTCTCCGCCTTCCTGGTCCAGTCTCTTGTCAAATATGGTAAACTTCTTTATGGTTTCAACACTGGCCATGGTCCTGTTTACCTTTTCTACCTCCCTCGTGATCAACCGCTTAATCTCTGGATTTTTTGACAGATCAGAATAGGTTGTAAAGGGGATGCGGTTGTCCTGGGCATATTTCACCACATTGTCCTCATCGATCATAATTAAAGCCGTTAGGTACTTTCTTCCATCCCCGATGACTATGGCATCATTGATATAGGGACTGAATTTAAGCTGGTTTTCAATATTCTGAGGGGCAATATTCTTACCCCCTGCTGTAATTATCAAATCCTTTTTCCTATCGGTGATCCGTAGATACCCCTTTTCATCTAACTCCCCTACATCTCCTGAGTGCAGCCAGCCATCTATTAATGTCTCATGGGTAGCCTCAGGATTTTTAAAATAACCCTGAAACACATTGGGTCCTTTGACAAGTATTTCACCATCCTCAGCAATCTTAATCTGTACACCCGGGACAGCCTGCCCCACAGTACCGATCTTTATATTATCCCCCACGTGGACACTGGTTGGACCACAATCCTCTGTTTGACCGTAGATTTCCCTTAGGGGAATACCAATGCTATGGTAGTATTGCAAAACATCGGGAGAAATAGGGGCCGCTGCAGATATAGCCAATCTTACCCTGTCAAAGCCTAATCTTTCTTTTAGTTTACGGAATGCACTGAAGTGGGCAACGAGATAGATAATCCGCCATAAAAAAGGGATATTTCCCTTCGTCAGTCTCAAGTCTGTAACCTTTCCCCCTATCTTCAAGCTCAAATGATAGATCAGTTTTTTCAACAAGGTAGACTCGCTCATGCGGATGGTAATGGTGGAGGAATACTTCTCCCATATCCTAGGGACAGCGAAGAAAACAGTGGGGGATACCTCAACCATATTCTGGGTAACAGTATCGGTATTTTCAATGAAACTTACAGTATACCCGTACCTTATGCCTAAGAAAACTGAGAACATCCTTTCTGCTATATGTGAAAGAGGCAGGAAAGACAATACCTCATCCGTATCATACAGGGGAAGGGCATCATTTATTGCACCCGTTGTCCATACGATATTGGCATGGGACAACATCGCCCCTTTGGGAGGACCGGTAGTCCCTGAGGTATAAATTAACAGTGCTGTATCTTCTGGTTTCGCTTCATTCAATCGGGTTTCAAAGAGGGCGGGGTATTTTTTCTCTAAATCCCTACCCAATTTTATAAGCTCTTCAAAGCTCATTACCATAGGGTCGTTAAAGTGTTTCAACCCTTCCATATCAATGACAATTGTCTTTTCCAGCTTAGGTAAGTTTGTTCTGACCCTCAATACCTTGTCTAATTGTTCCTCGTCCTCTGCTATATGGAATCTTGCCTCTGAGTGTTCTATGATATATTCACATTGCTCCGGCGAATTAGTAGTATATATGGCTGACGTAATTCCACCTGCAGCCATGATACCCATATCCACATACAGCCATTCAGGACGATTTTCACCTATCAGGGTGACACACTCACCTTTTTTCAACCCAAGGGCGATAAGACCCAGACTAACGTACTTTACATTTTCGCCGTATTCTTTCCATAATATGTCTTTCCAGATTCCATACTCCTTCTTTCTGAGGGCAACCCTGTCGCCGTATTTCTGGACTCGGCTCAGAAACAGGGTGGGTATTGTATCTTCTCTCATAACCATTTCCTTCATTCAATAGGTTGGCAAAAAACTGTACGATTTTACCAATCTTCTTTATAAATCTATTCTAAACGACAAGCAGGAGTCAAGTAAAAACTGAGACAACCCGGTAATTCAGACACTGGATTTCAGACTTTAGACACCAGACTTTTCTGTAACCGTTCACGGTTCTCAGTTTACAGTTCACGGTAATCATAACAGCAGGCATTACAACAGCAAGCTTAAGCTTGCTGTTATATAAAGCTTGAAGCATTTTTGCCAAATGTTAACTGCAAACCGTAAACTGTGAACGGATACCCTTTATCTTTGTGTAATCTCTGGCCACTTTCTCCCCTTCAGTCTGATCTCTGATGTCTATGGTCTACTGTCTGAATCACAGGTTTTGTATTGACAACAGGGGTGTCCTGGGATAGAGTAAATAATTAATGGATTGTCGTTATACCTAACAGTTTATAGGAGGATCCTATGAGTAGTCAAACTGAGGAGAGCAGAAGGAAGAAAATCAAGGAGGCATACCGGGAGGCAGCAACAGACTTTACCACAGACTCGGGTATTCCGGTAAAGAATGTGTATACCCCTGAGGATGTTTCAGGTATTGATTTTGATAGGGAGATAGGTCTTCCTGGACAGTATCCTTTTACAAGGGGACATCATCCATTGATGTACAGGGGTAAACTATGGAATATTCGGGAGATCGCGGGACTTTCCACACCGGAAAGGTTCAACGAGAGATGTAAGTTTCTGGTGGAACAGGGGGCCGGCGCCCTTGATTGGGAGCTGGATGGTCCCACCCTATATGGGATTGAACCTGACCAACCCATGGCTGAAGGACAGTTGGGGGTCTGCGGTGTTGCTTTACACAGGTTGAGGGACATAGAAATCCTAAGCGAGGGTTTGCCATTAGACGAATTGAGCCTGTCCTCTAATGGTGATTATCCCGATGTCTGGCAATCTTATATATTGACAGCAAAGAAAGGTGGTTATGATATAAGCAAGTTGCGGGGAGTAGGTGGTGGCCTGTTCTATTATGTCCCAGTAGTTTTTCCGAGCCGTATCGATTGCCTTATGCATAAAGGAGAATTCTCTACCATTGCCAGGTGGGGAAATGACTTCTGTGAATATGTATGCAAAAATTTTCCAAAATGGAATATCTGGTTTACAAGCTCCGGTGACTTCCAGGAG
>JBAZOX010000161.1:0-6127 GCA_041648535.1 Desulfobacteria bacterium
ATATCTTCCCCAATTGGACGTACGTTTTGCCAGGGAGAAAAAGCGCTTATAATTTCAAAGGCATCCTCACTTACAAAATGGACATCTTCGATCATAATAACCGTATCGTATACTTCAGGGAGAGGCTCTCCTGTGTCTATCAATACAGCCTGTTCCCCAAGCTGCAACTTCAGCGGGGCGGCATCAAATGCCCCAAAGGTTGAAGATGCCTTAACCGCCACTCCGTCCATAGCAGCAGCGTGGTAATGGGGAGACGAAATGCAGGCAAATACCGGCTCAGCCGTTATCCGTCCCACTGCATCCTCAGCAGAAACTTGCTCCGGCAGGCCAGGCTTTAATGCCCCCTGTTCTTCCAAAAAATTAAGGTATTTTTTCAGTGCCTCTTCCCAGGGCTGGTCATCCAGGTAAATATCCCTTTTCACTTACTTCTCCCTTTGTTTAAAATACTTTAACCTCTACCTCTTCTCCAGCCTCAATTCCTTCCCGGCTGGCCGGGATTTTTGCCAGGCCATCTGCTTTTACCATAGTAGCAATTAAACCCGACTTGCCCAGAACCGGTTCTGCACAGAGTCTCCTATCTTTCTCAGATAACTTAACCCGTATGTAATCTTCCCGCCCAGCCGCAGAACGGACATTTCTGGTAAGGTAAGCTCGCAGTGGGAACTCAAGATTATTTCCTTTTTCATCAGGATAGCAATTATATTTAATCAAAGGTTTTACCAACAGATCGAAGACCACCATAGCTGAAACCGGATGCCCGGGCAAGCCAAAAACCGGTTTACCCTTAACCACCGCCCCAATAGTAGGCTTTCCTGGACGTATAGATATACCATGAAACAAAACTCCAGGTTTACCCAAAGAGGCAATCACCCCTCTGGCAACATCCCTTGCCCCCACTGAACTACCACCGGAAACCAGTACCAGATCGTTTTCATCTAAAGCCTTCATCATCAGGTCATGTAAGGCAGTAAAATCATCAGGAACAACACCGTAGAGAATTGGCAGACCTCCGCTTTCCATTACCAGACCATAAAGTGTATAAGAATTTATATCCCGCACCTGCCCCGGCCGGGGGGTCTCATTAGCATCCACTACTTCATCACCGGTAGAGATAATACCTGCCCGTATCGGGTTTCTTACCTCTACTGCTGCCATACCCAATGCTGCCAGTAACCCAATGTCCTGAGGTCTCAGCCTATGACCCGACCGGAAAACAAGTGATCCCTTTGACACATCTTCGCCCCTGCGAACAACATTTTCCCCTGGGGCCACCGGCCTGGTAATACCAATTGTATATTCATTCAGCTCTTCGGTATATTCCAGCATCACAACTGCATCTGCCCCTGAAGGCAGCATACCACCGGTAGGGATTGCCCACACCTCTCCTGTTTTAAGAAAACCAATGGTCTCCTGCCCCATGAGAATTTCACCAGCCATCTTCAGGTAAGCAGGCAGGCTGACGGACGCCCCAAAAGTATCGCCGGCACGAACTGCAAAACCATCCATTGTAGAACGATCAAAGGATGGAATATCTTCCGGCGCCAGAACGTCTTTTAAAAGGTATCGCCCATAAGCTTCATCAAGAAAAACCTTTTCTCCGTCCTGCTTCCATTTAAGGTGCTGCATTAAGCATTTCCTTGCATCTTCAACTGTAATGGTTTGAAAAAGCTCCATGTCTAACCCCAAATCCATTAGATAAAAAACTGCAAAACATACCTGATAGCCAGGGAGGTTATAATCAACCCCAGCATCAGTTTGATGAATTTCTGTGGAACGAACTTCTGTAATCGCGCCCCACAGTACATCCCGGCAAACCCGCCGGCCCCAAACAGGAAACCCAGGAGCCAGTCCGGCCTTGTAGAGAAACCTGTCTCTATTGGGATTACGCTGTAAAAGAAGACACCTGCAATAGATGTAAGAAAGGTGCCCATCAGGGCGGCACCAGCCACCGTATACACAGGCAGATTAAAGACCGCCACACAAAAGGGGGCAATAATCGCCCCGCCGCCTATCCCATAAGTCCCTCCAATGATGCCCACAATGAAGGCCAGTATAAACATGCCCACTGTATTGAAGGAAAAACAATGACCCCAGAATTCATATTCCACCCGGGTGGGAGAAAAAGATATGGTCTTGACCACAGCCTCTGCGGGGAGACCTGACGAAACCCTGGTTTTCTGTTCCTCTTTCAGCCTTTTAACATGCCGGTTGAATTTCTCATCCAGGGCATTCATCTCCTTTTTCCCTCTTTGTGAGTGCGGGGTCATCTCGTAGAGAAGACGCCCCCCAATGTAAAGGAGCACACAGCCGACAAACAGCTTAAAAGCCCTTGGATCAGGCAGGTAAAAGACTCTAAGATAGTAGCCTATAAATACCCCAGGCAGGGTCCCCACAATCACAACCCAGGTCAGCGGCCAGGCCATCCGTCCTTCTTTCAGATAGCGATAAACCCCGCTTGGTATGGCCACGATGTTAAACACAAAATTGGTGGCACTGACAGATGGTGAGGTAAAATGGAGAAAGCTGACCTGAAATGGTAAGAGCAGAAACGCCCCGGAAATACCGCCCATAGAAGTAAAAAAAGAGACAATAAATGCCACCAATGGAGGCACAAAAACCCAGGTATCAACGCCAGAGACAGGGAAGTGCATTCTCAGAAGGTCCATAACTTTCTCCTTGTTTTATCAGCGACGTAAGAAGAGAATCCAGGAGTCAGGAGCCAGAATAGAGATTGGTTAACCCTATGCCTTGAGCCACGAACAAAACGAGCAGGAATTGTCTTTTCATTCTGACTCCTGACTTCTGACTTCTAAGTTACCATATCTCTACGGTAAAAGTAATAAAAAAGTCAATCAAAAAAACCCTTGCAACCCTGTATAATAAAAAGGTAATATATAAAAACCTTGTAACTACTCAGGTAGGCACAGAGCACCAAAGGCACAAATTTTTCTAGCCTATTAGCCTGTAGGCTACAGGCTGTTAGCCTGTTCTTTGTGCCTAAATAGTTACAAAACCTTTTCAAAAGGAGGGAACGAGCGATGAACCCAATCAACCAGTTGAGAGACTATATCGAACAACTCAAAAAAGAGGGATCCATAAGGACAGATCTGCCGCCCGGAAAAGAAGAGAGATTCTATAACCAAGCCATTGAGACCGCTCCACGTGCCAAGATAGAAACTGTAAGGGACAGTCACATACGCTATATGGTCAAGTGGGCATACGAGAAATCCGAGTTCTATCGCAAGCTGTGGGACGAGAAAGGAATCAAACCATCTGATATCAATTGTTATGAAGACCTGGAGAAACTGCCTATATGGAGAAGGGATTCTATGCTGAAAGACCAGAAAGATACCCCCCCCTATGGCACCAGGGTAGCCAATGACCTTCTGCCATATATCAACAAGCTGCACAAATCTGTAGAGAGTTCCGGAAGCAGGGTTTTGCTGCCCTGGACATTGGAAGAGTGGAGCATATTTCTTCAGGAGGTTTGGGGAAGAGCACTCTGGATATGCGGATGGAGACCAGGTGGAGTATATATAGTTCATGTCCCCATGGAAAGGGGTGATACAAGCGATTCACTGACTATGCTAAGCCTGAAGAGGTTGGGAATCTTAACGTATGCGGAAGATTATGTAGGATTTATGAGGAACAGGGAAGATGCGATTAATTTTACCTCTCTTTTAAAAACCAACTTCAAACCCATCTGTACCCTTCTTAGCCCAAATTTTTTCTTGAAGCTGGGACACCAATTCGAAAGGATAGGGGTTGATTCCCCCTTTGATATAGTAAATGTCAAAGGGAAGGCTATCACACCAAAAATGCGTCAGGAGATAGCATCACTCCATAAAAAGGCAATGTTGAATTACGTATATGAGACAACGGAACTTATCCTCTTCCCGGAGTGTTCATGGTCAGCGGAAAGGGGACTGAGTCAGATACATGAGCCCGAGGATCTGTATGTATCAGAATCTGTTGATCCGGAGACAGGCAAAAAGGTCTCTCAAGGAAATAGAGGAGAATTAGTAGTAACATCTCTCTTTCATCATACTATGCCCCTTATCCGGTTCGGGACAGAAGATGTTATCCCCAATAAGTGGACTACAGAGCCCTGTGTATGTGGGATAACACATAAGAGATGGCTTGCACCGGTTATTGGGTCTGTAAAAAATATCTTTAAGGTTAGAGGCAAAGAGTTTCTACCATGGGATGTAGAGATGATCATTGCTGACATACCCAGTACAACTATGATCTATCAACTAATATTAGATAATTGGGATATGGACACTCTTAAATTAAAGGTGGAGACCTTCAGGGACCTTCCCAATCAAGATTACGAAAGGGAAGTAAAGAAGATATTAGAAGAAAAACTGGGGGTGACTGTTGACTTGGAACTGGTTCCATCCAAGACAATTCCTGTATATCCTGATAGTTTTAAATTTGAAAATGTTGTTGACGTCAGAGGGAGAAGATAAGGGGCACTTGGGGTAGGTTGCCTACTAGTCAACGACAATAATAAGTAGATAAGATGAAAAATCCTAAATCCGAAACCCTAAATTCTAAACAATATCAAAACCCTAAATTCAAATGTTCTAAACATTTTGGTCATTCGAATTTTGGATTTGTTTAGGATTTAGATATTAGAATTTAGAGTTTGATTTATGTCAACTTATTTATGACTTTCACTATAATAGGTAACGGACAACGGTGAACGGATAAAAGGGGGATCTTTATGGAGGATAAGTTTGAAAAACTCGCAAAGGCATACAAAGAGGGGGCGAGTCGGCTTAAAACATGGTCAGGATTTGAGGTAAAAGAGGTCTATAAGCCTGAAGACATGGAAGGAATTGATTACAAGAAGGATATAGGCTCCCCGGGTGAGTATCCTTTTACGCGGGGCATCCACTCCGATATGTTCAGGGGAAGAATCTGGACTAAACGGGAGGTCTGCGGCTACGGTACCCCTGAAGACGTCAATAGTAGAGTTAAATACCTGATTGAACAGGGGCAGACAGGATTAAATGTAATCTTTGACCTTCCTACAAATTTTGGAATTGATTCCGACCACCCTTTTGCTGAAGGGGATGTTGGAGTGCTGGGCATGCCATACAACTCATTGGCCGATATGGAAAAGCTGATGGAAGGTATCCCCATGGAGACAGTGAGCATGTCTCTCATTGCATCATCCTGCAGTGCACCTGTGGTAATGTCTCAGTACGTGGCACTGGGTAAGAATAGGGGACTGGATATATCGAAGTTTAAAGGTACTATACAGAATGACCCGGCCCACCACTATTACAGCGGGTACAGGGACAAATTTTTACCCATCGATGTTATGGTCGAAAATGCCATAGATATCGTAGAATACTGTGCGAGATACATGCAATCATGGTATACGATGAATATAAATATGTATGACTTGCGTGAGCAGGGGATAAATGCTCCCCAGGAGATAGCCTTTGGCTCAGCTTTTGGTATTGATTATGTGAAGAAGGGTTTAGAGCGGGGGCTGGATATAGATAGTTTTGCACCCAGGATTGCCTTTTACTGCTCTGCTCATCTAGACTTCTTTGAAGAGATAGCAAAGCTTCGGGCTGCCCGGAGGGTTTGGGCAAGAATCATGAAGGAGAGATTCAGTGCAAAAGATCCCAGGTCATGGAAGTTCAAATTCGGTGTTCATACTGCCGGCTGTTCACTTGTCCCTCAACAGCCATTAAATAATATAATTCGGGTAGCCTACGAAGCGATGGCTGCTGTGTTGGGGGGGGTGCAGTCCCTGCACTGCTGTTCCTATGATGAACCTATCTGCCTGCCTACGGAGCAGTCTCACAGACTGGCATTGAGAACTCAGCAAATTCTGGCTTATGAAACAGGGGTAGCAAGCGTGGCAGACCCTCTGGCAGGTTCATATTATATTGAAAACCTAACTAACAGGATCGAGGAAGAGGCAGTAAGCATTATGAAGGAGATTGAGGAGATGGGCGGTATGATAGAAGCGGTAAAGAAGGGTTGGTATGAAAAGGAGATAGAAAAGGCATCCCTGGAGTATCAGAAAGAGGTAGAAACTAAGGAACGAGTTGTAGTCGGGGTAAATGAATTTACCATACCGCCTGAAGAGGATACAAAAGAG
>JBAZOX010000162.1:0-6109 GCA_041648535.1 Desulfobacteria bacterium
ATAGTTCCGTATCTTTCATGATGATCCGTCTTAACCTCCTACATCGTTTGATGACGGATTTCTATCATGTCCTGAATCGGATTACCCATACATTTTAGCGAGGAGCCCAATAAGAAATTGGAGAACGGCTTTTTAGCACGCAAAACATGAGTGTGATTGTTAACCCAGAATTTCCCAGTTGC
Organism: Desulfobacteria bacterium; assembly: GCA_041648535.1. Lineage (GTDB taxonomy): Bacteria > Desulfobacterota > UBA8473 > UBA8473 > UBA8473 > UBA8473. Next base: position 183 of record JBAZOX010000162.1, read on the forward strand.
AAGCTGTAATACAGGATAACCGCCATCCGTTTCAACTGTTCCATCTTCACCGAGTAATAAATATTCACCGTCAAAAATGTATTGGTTGACATAATCCATTACTGTTGCAGCGCCATAATATGGATATAGAACGCCATCTTTCATTTTTTCTCGTTGCATACTGGATAGTGGGATTCGTTTACTGTCATGTATTTCGATAATCTCACCGAGATTGACGATTTTTAAGTTTTTGCTATCCTCCACAAACATCTTACGCCAAAGCGCCTCGGCCATTCCTTTCAGCGTCTTGTTCTGCCGGTGCAGAAGGTCAATCTTGTCGTCAAGGCTCCCAAGCACACCAGCAATGGCCCGCTGTTCGGGGAAAGACGGGAGAAGTATGTCTATATTTTTAAGGCCTACTATTGTTAAAGCTGGTTGCGTAGAACCGATAGATGCTTCATAAAGTTTCTGCTGACCAACAACAGATGTGATCCAGAAATATAGAAAACGCCTATCAATAGCTTTAATATCAATGTTTCTAAACCATGTTAAATTACCATCTTTGAAGTAAAACTCATCTTCCTTTCGTACCAGATAGGGTATTCCAAGAGTGCCAACAGATGTAAGAAGCATATCACCCTCTTGCGGAGCACCGAATTTTAACTTTATTTCTTCATATCGTTCTCGTTTAATAAAAAGCTCTGTTGAGGTATTTTGCTTATTGAATCGTTCAATGATTTCCTTAGAGCGAAAGAAAGGCACCCCATTAGCTACATATTCAGAATAATAAATCCTTTTACTCGAAGTTATTTCTGCCACTTCCCCCAGCCTACATTCTTTCCAATTACTATTCACTGATAACCCCCGCCAGTCTCTCCAGAAGCTTAAATACCTCTTTATCAAACTTGGAAAAGGCGAACCATTTTTTACCCAGATCCTTTAAAGATGCGCCAAAATGATAAACGGTTTTGCCGTCAATGATTAAAAATCTATCGTGAGAATTATGAAATTCATTAATCGTGATCGCCGGGTATTGCTCGTTATATTTTTTTACATCCAGCGCCAGCTGTTTGGAAATGGTCTGGGTGAGAATGGTAATCTGCACTTTCTTGTTGGCTTTGGAAAGCAGAATTAAAACCGCATCATCAATGTAATTGTCAATCACAATAATTGATTTCCGGGCGGTGCGAATCAGATCGGAAACAAATTGATAGGCATCAAAAATCTGTCCATCAAAAAAAATGCCTTGCCTGGGTTTGATGTCTTTTTCTTCGATAGCATCGAAAACCCGTTTAAATTTCTCATCGATTTCTACTTTATATTCAATCTGTTTTCTTTCAATGCTGTCGAGACGATGAAATATCTGCGCATTGGCAGAAATAAATTTACGCATCGCAACAAAAGCATTGATGATCTGAATACTCGTCTTGATGGCGGTATCACTGTGTAAAACCGCTGAAAGCATAGCAACGCCCTGTTCTGTGAAAGCATACGGCAGGTATTTGCGGTGCTTCCCTATTCTACTATTCTCTAAGGTCGCAAATTGCGACCTTAGAGAATGATTTTCTTCGACGGTGAGCTGAAAGCTGAATTCTTGAGGAAATCTTTCAATGTTTCTTTTTACCTGCTCATTTAATCTTTTTACTTCAACACCATAAAGTTCAGCAAGGTCACTATCCAGCATCACCTGAACATTGCGAATGGTATATATGCGGCTTTGAATATCGTCATTCTTCACTATTGGATGTTCAGTCATTTATTTTCTCACCTTACCCAATTATTCTATAATCAAAGGTCAGGATCGCCCAGGGGCTGTTTTGAAGGTATCGCATTTTTCGATACCTTAAGATCAACCTCTTCAACCACCTCGATATTCATCTGGCACCCCAACTTGAGGTCGCAATTTGCGACTTCAAGTTGAACTTGCCATTATACTCACGCCAGATTCACCTTTTTCAGGTTTTCCAAAATCAGGGCATTGAGCCGCGCTTCCTCCTGCATCTGCTCGTCAAGTTCCGCCTTAAGCCTTCCAAACCGTTCCACAAAATCAAAATCATCCTCATCTTCGGGCAGGCCGATATATCGCCCCGGTGTCAGTACGTAATCCTTTTCTCTGATTTCATCCAGCGAAACGGATTTACAGAAACCGGGGATATTTTCGTATTTTTCATTCTTGTTGTGCCAGTGGTGGTATGTTTCAGTTATTTTGGCAATGTCTGCATCGGTAAAATCCTTCGTCCGACGGTTAATGAGATAACCGAGATTGCGGGCGTCAATAAACAAAACTTTGTCCATACGGCCTTCTTTCCTGCGCGACAAGAACCAGAGACAGGCGGGTATCTGCGTATTCAGAAAGAGTTTTGCCGGAAGATTGACGATGCAATCAAGAAGACCTGCTTCAATAATGGCTTTCCGTGTTTCGCCTTCGCCATTTGTTTTGGATGTAAGCGAACCTTTGGCAAGCACAAAACCAGCCATGCCTTTCGTAGGCGACATATGATAGATAAAGTGCTGAATCCAGGCGTAATTGGCATTGCCGGTCGGAGGGACACCATACTTCCAACGGGCGTCATCTTTTAAGAGATCACCCGACCAATCGGAATCGTTGAATGGCGGATTGGCAATGATGAAGTCGGCCTTCAGGTCTTTGTGCGCGTCATTCAGAAACGAGCCTTCATTGTTCCATTTGATATTTGAGCTATCAATCCCGCGGATGGCAAGGTTCATTTTGGCAAGACGCCAGGTGGTCTGGTTGGATTCCTGCCCGTAAATGGAGATTCGGTCCAACGGGTTCAGTGAAAGCCCGTTATTTTTCTTTTTGTAATGGTCCTGATGGGCTTTTATAAATTTTTCACTTTGAATAAACATGCCGCCTGACCCGCAGCAAGGGTCAAACACGCGGCCTTCATAGGGCTCCAGCATTTCCACCAGCAATTTGACCACGCTTCTGGGGGTATAGAACTGGCCGCCCTTTTTCCCTTCCGCCAGAGCGAATTGCCCGAGGAAATATTCATACACCTGTCCAAGCACATCCTTGCTTTTTGCCTCTTCGGTGCCGAGGGCAATCGTGCCGACAAGGTCGATGAGGCCGCCCAAACTAGCCCGGTCAAGGTTCTGACGGGCGTAAACCTTGGGAAGAACGCCTTTCAGAGATGGGTTCCGCCGTTCAATGGCTTCCATCGCTTCATCAACATATCCGCCGATATCCACTTTCTTGCCGTTGTCGAGAAGGATTTCGGTCTTTTTGGCGTTATCGGAAATGGGTTTCCAGCGGGCGACAGGTGGGACAAAGAAAACTTTTTCAGCGGTGTATTCGTTCGGATCTTCAGGGTCAGCGCCTTCGTATTCGCCCTTGCCATTTGCAAGTTTAGAATGCAGGACTTCAAAGGCATCAGATATGTATTTTAGAAAAATCAAGCCAAGCACAACATGCTTATACTCCGCAGCATCCATGTTTTTACGCAGTTTATCAGCAGACTGCCAGAGAGTTGATTCAATGGGTTCATTCTTTTTGGTTGTCTTCTCTTTTGCCTTTCCTCCAGGCATCTTATTCTCCTGATTAAAATTAATCTTCTTCTCTTCGTGCCCGCTCCGATAAGCAAAATGCCAAGGGTATTTTGCTTATCTACGTACTAGGGCTAACAAGGTTGTATAATACCTCTTTACCGCTAAATACAGCCTCCCTCCCCAGTTCTTCCTCTATCCTGATTAACTGATTGTACTTAGCTACTCTATCAGTCCTTGAGACCGATCCTGTCTTGATCTGTCCGGTATTGCAGGCAACTACCAGATCTGCAATGGTTGTATCCTCAGTCTCACCAGACCTGTGAGAGACAATAGCAGTATACCTGGCCCTCTTTGCCATCTCAATGGCATCCAGTGTTTCCGTTAAGGTTCCTATCTGATTCACCTTTATCAGGATTGAATTTGCAATGCCCTGCTCGATGCCCTTTTTAAATATCTTTGTGTTGGTTACAAATATGTCATCGCCTACAATCTGTATCCTGTTACCCAGGCGTTCTGTAAGTAGCTTCCATCCATCCCAGTCGTTTTCAGCCAGACCGTCTTCAATAGATATTATAGGGTATTTTTCAACCAAAGCTGAGTAAAAATTTACCATGTCTTCTGAGGACTTCTCTGGTTCCTTTTCAGCTCCTAGTATATATATGCCATCTTTGTAAAAGGAACTGGCAGCAGAATCAAGGGCTATGTGAACATCCTTTCCAGCTTTATACCCTGCCTTTTCGATACTTTCCAGGATCACCTCTATAGCCTCTTCATTAGAATTCAGGTTTGGCGCAAAACCCCCTTCATCCCCTACTGCTGTATTGTAGCCTTTACCCTTAAGAGTAGTCTTCAGATTATGGAACACCTCCACCCCTATCCTTAAGGCATGGCTGAAGGACTCTGCACCCAGGGGCATTATCATAAATTCTTGAATATCTACATTGTTATCGGCATGTGCCCCACCGTTGAGGATATTCATCATAGGTACAGGCAAAACCTTAGCATTTACTCCTCCCAGATATTGATATAAGGGGAGATCCAATAATGCTGCGGCTGCCTTAGCTACTGCCAGGGAGACCCCCAGAATTGCATTGGCACCTAGTCTCTTCTTATTTTCAGTGCCGTCCAGTTCGATCAGCCTTCGGTCTACGAGTTTCTGATTTATGGCGTCTAATCCTATAACCTCTGGACGAATTGTTTTGTTTACATTATTGACTGCCTTGGTGACCCCTTTACCTAGAAACTCTTTTTTATTACCGTCTCGCAGCTCTATAGCCTCCCTCTCTCCAGTAGATGCGCCAGAAGGAACACATGCCCTTCCTATAACGCCACTTTCCAGGGTCACATCTACCTCTACAGTTGGATTCCCCCGAGAGTCAAGGATCTGTCTAGCCCGAATATCTGCTATTTTACTCATAAATAGTACCTCCCTTTTATATTTTTTCCGATAAAATCATTAATAAAGCCTTATTCCATCCAATGGGTCCTACTCCAGGGGCACGGCTGAGATTTGGCAAATCTATTTGCCTGTCATATACCCCCCCTGGTTTCTGGACTAAAATAGGTATATCTGCCGCTTGCAGCATGGGCAGATCGTTAAAACTGTCACCAAGGGCTACAGTTTTTAATTCAGGGTGAGTTTCTTTATACATTTCAGCAATAATATTTACAGCCTTTCCTTTATCGTTGTCTCCCAATAGATGGAAAAATCGTCCACCTTTTGTAAGATTCAGATTCAAATTTTTTATGTTCTTCTTTAATTCTCTTTCCTCGTTTTTATCACCGTCAAAGACAAAAGGTTCTGTATATTCTCGTTGCTTTGCTAGGACTGCCTCTCTCTGGGGGAGCCCTGTTAAATTTATCACCTCGTCCAGAGCCATTTCAGAAAACCCCCTGACTCTATTTCCAAATCTATTTTTTAAAGTTTTAAATTGCGCTATTAATTTAGGGTAATGTATTCCTAGCTCAATGACCCGATACCCATCTCTTTCAATATATTTATTTTTAACGGGCACTAAATTATTAGAGATAAAAACAGCCCCACCATTTTCACTTATAAAGGGGTCATTATTGTTCAGCCTTTCCCTCCATATCTCGATCTCTGCCCTCGTTTTGCTGCTGCACAGGATAAGAGGGATACCGGCTTTCTTTACCCGATCCAGGGCTTCTCTTGCCGCATCGAAAAAATATGTACTATGGTCCAACAGAGTGCCATCCAGATCAGTAAAGATTATAAGATTGGCGTTACTCATAAATTATTCCGGTTGTTTCGTCATTTTGTCTAGATCAAAAGTGTAATAGGGTTAATTTTTATTTTAGCAGAACACCCTTTAGTAAGTCAAATTGAAAGGTAAAGGAGAACCCGGTTTATCGAGATATTGATGTCGGGTGACGTGAAAGATAAGAAGTTGTTTTGATTTTTAAATAACAATATAGAAAAA
>JBAZOX010000163.1:0-6101 GCA_041648535.1 Desulfobacteria bacterium
AACCAGGCAATTATTTCCAGGTTAAACCTGGGAAATACAGTAATGAGCAATAAACCAGAGGATACAGCCAGTGATATATCTCTCGATGTTATAGATGATTTATCCTTAACCACTGCCCTTCTTTATGTCCTTTCCTCTACTCACCCTACCTTTTCGCCTTACTTCATCCTTGGAAATTTCCTTTTCATTTTTCAGGATGAGTTACCTAGCTTTGTCTTCGAATTTATCTTCCATTATCTGATGAAATAGTTTAACGGCTTTATCCAGCTGAGTTTTCGAAAAGTATTTAGCCCTTTCGTGAAAATACTGACAGGCAGAATAGCGTATCCTAAAATCCGACACATCCTTCTCAATTAATTCAATCTCTTTAATAAAATCCTCTTCTTTCATCTTTTTTAAGATTCCGCCATCTCCTATATCCCATACCCCGGGGACAGAGCTTTTACAGTTGTTATCCACTTACTACCGATACTACCACATAGCCATTATCCTCAATAGCTTTGGCGATAGGGTTTATATCATCCGTATCCAGACGAAAATAGTAAACCCTTTTTTCCTTTCCTTCATGGGGTGACATACCAACGCTTATAATCTCAGCACCATTTTCTCTGATTATTTTAGAGACATTTTGGAATGCTTCAGCATCTTCACCTAAAGCTACATCTACCCTTGAACTGTACTTAATAACCCCCATAATCTCTATAAATACCTTTAATATATCGGTTCCTGTAATCATTCCAACCAGCTTATCACCTTCCACAACAGGCAGTCCTCCGATCTTATAATGCTGGAGAAGTGTTGCTGCCTCTTCTACGTCGGTCTGTGGGGTAACTGTAATAGTGCCTTTTGTCATAATCTCACCCACAGTAGAGAATTTTGATGTAAAATAGTATGTCTGTTCTGCCCCTTCAGATTTTGACGGTATTAAAACCTGGCGAAGATCAGTATTCGTTATGATTCCTACGAGTTTCCCGCCGTCTAATACAGGGATATGCCGTATTTTTTTGGACTTCATGAGTTCAAAAGCCTTCTTAACATCGTCCTTAATATTAATTGTTATAACTTTCCCCGATATTATGTCTCCCACTAACATGACAGCTACCTCACTATCTTAAGTTTTGTTATTTATCTTTCTAGCGTCTGTGTTGTGATATTCTATTCTAATGGCTATCTTTTGTCAATGCTTATAAAATCTTTGCTGCTTGACATAGAGAGCTAAATCCTTTAGAATCTTTCTGAAATTCTTAGATCAAATCTGCCTTTCTAGTGGTTTGCCTCATAAATATAGCGACAACAGCGCACTTAACAACAGCGCACTTAAGTGCGCTGTTTAAGGGGACATTCCACTAGATAGGACGTAAGGAAGAAAGACGAGGTTAATATGACTTCCTTAGGAATAGCCCTTGTTGTCTTTGCCTACCTTTTTGGCTCCATACCTACGGGCGTTATCCTTTCCAGACATTTTGGTAAAACCGACATCAGAAAGGAAGGCAGTGGAAATATAGGAGCAACCAATGTATACAGAACTCTGGGAAAGACCCTGGGAGTATTAACCCTTTTAGGGGATGTATTAAAGGGGATAATTCCTGTAATTATTGCCATCTGGCTATTGAAATCAGAGGGCTGGATAGGTCTAACAGCCTTTTCAGCCTTCATCGGTCATATATACCCAATTTTCCTGAAGTTCAAGGGGGGCAAAGGAATAGCTACAACCCTGGGTGTCTTCATAATCATTGTTCCGTGGGCTATTTTATTGGCTTTTCTCGCATTTGCAGGCACACTATACAAATGGAGATATGTATCTCTTGGCTCAATTGTAGCCGTAGTAAGTCTCCCCATCTGGATCATTGTCCTATCCTATTCAAGTATCTACGCGATTTACAGTATTATTATAGCCTGTTTAGTAGTCTACCGGCATAAAGAGAATATTCAACGACTAATAAGGAAAGAAGAATCTCGTTTTTAAACGCCTTTTAATCGTTTTTCAAGAAACAGAGGAACTTATGAAGATCAGCAAAGATACACCAACGATCTTGCTAGGTGAGAACAAGGAGTCCTTTGATGCTTCCATTAAGGATTTATTGGAAAAACGGGGAATAGTGGTTTATGAATGCCCTGATGGGATAGAGGTTGTCCGCAAGGCGTTCACTGAGAGCCCAAATTTGATCATAATGGACGCTGCCATGCTAAGGTTAAACGGTTATCAATGCTGCCGTGTATTGAGGAGCAATCCTGTTTCCGCCTCTATTCCAATTATCCTTATTGGATTACCGGATAATCCGATTGACAAGTACTGGTGCATGGCATCCGGGGGAGACTATTATCTGCAACGACCCATTGATCCGGAAGAACTAAACGAAATTCTCGGCAGGTTTCTTGACACAAGAAGCAGTAAACACCGTCTGTTTCTTCCTAACACGACTGAAAATCTCACAGATATTTCAATCCTGACCCTTGCCAATAGCATCTTGGATCGAAAGCTTCTGCGAGCGGAAATCCTGAACGAAATTTTCCTGATTGACACATCCTCGATCACTGTAAAAGAGCTTATAAATGCCACTATGACCATCATTCACTCCCTGTTTGACTTTGGTTTGGGAGTTGTACTGTTTATTTATTGGAATACTGCAGAGTTATTCTTCTATCTGAACGAACGGTTAGACCAAGAGCGCCTTGACAATGCTAAAATTATTATGCTCAAACAATTACGCGAACAATACGAAACCTACATCGATCCCAATCAGATAAGTCAGAATATCTTAGAGTCCGATCAGATTAAGGAGACTAGAGGAAAAGCTCAGGAACTCTATATCCATGCTGCAGACAGAAAACTGTCCCCTTGTATGCTGGCATTTGACAATATACGTTTCGACAAACTCAGCGAGGAGGAACAGGAAACCCTCAAGCTTGTTCTAGACTTTGTCCACGGGGTACTGGAGAGGAAACTGTTATTTGAGATTTCGCAGCAACTGTCAATTATTGACTCGGTCACACAGGCCAATTCCTTTGCCTTTTTCATTAAATGTCTCGAAAGAGAGATGGAAAATGCAGGACGACATAAATTCCCTATCTCTCTTTTTACCATAAATATCTCCAACTTTGGCAACATTACCAGAGACCTCAAGACCAAACAGAAACACGACCTGATCCGCCACATTCATAATTTTATCTTAGCTACCACTCGGAAGTCGGATATTGTAGCCAGACGCACTGTCTCATCATTTGTATTTCTCCTCCCTTTCACGAACCTGAAACAGACAGAAGGGACACGAGACAGAATTGTAAATCACATCAGGGAAAAGTTGTCCCCCTCTCTCCCGTCTTCCATACAGCTAAAAATCATCACAGGTATCTGTGAATTCAACCCTGAGCGGGACCTAACACCGGAAATCTTCATAACTAATGCCGAACCCAAGGAGACAAAAGAAAGCATCGAGGCAGAAGAACCTCTATCTGAAAAGACTGTCGAAAAAATACTAAGAGAAGGCACAAAGTAAGCTTCAGCCGTAAATACATCAAGTCCCGAAAAAGGGAAATCGTTGCAGACATTATGAAATATAGCTGAAAGCATACGAAAAAGGAACCCAGCCCATGACCCCCCCAAAGAAGCTCCGTATAGGAGAACTCTTTGTCCAAGAAGGTCTTGTTACTCCAGACCAGGTGGAGCAAGCCCTATCTGTCCAGAAAAATCAACAGGAATATCGCCCACTGGGAGAGATATTTGTTGATATGAAAATTATCACCAGGACAGATCTTCGCCGCATCTTAAGAAAACATCACAAGCACATGTACTTGGGGGATCTATTGGTTAACCTTGGCATGATAACCGGAGAACAATTGCTTCAGGTTTTAGAAGAACAGAGAACAAGCGGCAAGAGAGTCGGAGAACTCCTCATATCCAAAGGAATTATCACGGAAGCAAGCTTAATTAACGCCCTGGTGATACAACTCGGTATACCTAAGATCATCCCCGACATTAATCTCATCGACAAAAACCTGTTAAAGGGACTGAATGTATCCTTTCTTAAAAAAAACGGGATTTTGCCGGCATTTAAGCACGAAAACGTATTGACACTTATTGCGGCTGACCCCCTCATAGAAAATACCATCAGTAATTTAGGACAGATTTTCCAATGTGAGATCGAAATAGCTGTTGCCCCGCTAAAGGACATCCTGAATACAATCAACCATTACTACGGAAAGGTTGAATTCGGCACCAAAACTACATCAGAAGAAACCAAGAAAGATCTGATAATTGGTGGTATAAACCTCTCACTCGAGAAAGAGGACACCGTTTCACAGATAGTCGATTACATTATTACTAATGGTGTCAGGGAGAGAGCCAGTGATATCCATATTGAGCCTAAAGAACAAGGTCTTCGCATTCGTTATCGTATTGATGGGATATTGCACCACAAGACAGACCTGCCAATCCACTTAGCTCAAAGCATCACCTCACGCATTAAAGTCCTTAGCAGGCTGGATGTCGCTGAAAAGAGGAAACACCAGGATGGCAGGATAGAAGCCCGGATTGAGGACAAGGAAGTAGACCTCAGAATCTCCACCTATGTCTCGGTCTATGGTGAAAACGTTGTTATCCGAATCCTACATCGGCAGACCACCCTGATTGATCTGGATTTACTGGGCTTTTCCCCGTTAAACCGGCGCCAGTACATGGAGATGCTAAACCACCCTTCTGGGGTTATACTTGTAACCGGACCAACTGGTAGCGGTAAAACCACTACCTTGTATGCCTCTCTCCAATACTTGGTCAACTTGAATAGAATGATTATAACAGTCGAGGACCCTGTCGAATATTACATAGATGGAGTGGTTCAAGGACAGCTCAATCCAAAATTGGGACTTACCTACATTGATCATCTAAAGTCTATGATGCGTCAGGACCCGGATGTCCTGATGATTGGAGAGATCCGTGATCATTCAGCCGCAGAGGCTGTAATTCAGGCTGCTTTGACAGGTCATAAGGTACTTAGCACCTTCCATACGGATGATACTACAGGGGCACTCCTGAGACTCATGGACATGGGTATAGACACCTTCCTGATTTCTTCAACAGTGGTTTCCGTGGTTGCACAGCGTCTAGTTCGAGTCCTTTGCCCCCATTGCCGGCAACCTTATGAGTTAGATCCCAACATGACAGCCTCTTTAAATATCCACTCCATAGACTCAAACATACATAAATTCTATCAGGCTGGAGGCTGTTCTCAATGTAATTACACGGGATTCAAGGGCCGCATAGCCATCCATGAGCTTTTAGTAGTCAACGATGCCATTCGGGAAGCCATTCTTGCACGAAAGACCTCCAGTGAAATCCGATACACTGCTCGAGAAAAGGCCAACCTTGTCACCATGCTTGAAGATGGTTTCTATAAAGCAACCAAGGGTATGACCTCCCTTGAGGAGATTTTCCGAGTAGTTTTTTGCAGCGAAAGCGACGATCTATCTCCCCGTTCTGCTGATGAAGTAATAGCTCTATGTGAGGACAAAGATGCCGGCTCTTACATGAAAATAGGTCTACCTGAGATTGCAAAAAAAACCACTATGCTGGAAGCAGATACTCAGATATTCAAAGCCCCCTCTACTACCCCTGTGTTAGAAGGGGAATTTTACAGGATCCGCTTTGATCCCAATACTATTGAGGTCGAACCGAACCGAATAGAGGATTTCTTTCATGCCTATCAAGGCATCAGAGAAAGACTGGGGCAACCTATTGCCCCAAACTTGCTGGATTACTTTGCAGACTTCATTATAAAAACAGTGCGACAATTACATATCTCCAGGGGAGCAGAATTTGTAGAATTCTCGCTGACTGTAAAGGAGGACAAGGTGATAATCCTATTGGAAACATTGCTTCTCCGGACATATCCAGCTTCTCCGGTTCCATTAGGCAGGGAGACGGGTATTCGCCTGTTGAATCACCTTGGAATACGTATGGACATAGGAGAGCGAACCAAAATTATGGAAGATTTACCTGTAAAAGACAGAGCGTATAGAAAAAGGTCATCCTTGATCGAGTTTCTGATACCTCAAGCTTCACCCTTAAGATCGTCTGCAACATATAAAAGGTATATAGAAGTCTA
>JBAZOX010000164.1:0-6061 GCA_041648535.1 Desulfobacteria bacterium
TAACCAAACAAACAAATATTTTTGTAGAAAAATCTCCTTAACTGCCGTAAATGATCCATAATATCATATTATACAGAATCCATATATCGTAGACAGGAACTTTATATGAGAGAGAACTTATTAGTACCGATCTGCACTGCCCAGCACATTTTTGTTCTTTTCAACAATCACCTTCGTAAGCTCATCCCGGGCAGGCCCTAAGTATTTGCGCGGGTCGAATTCAGCCGGCTTTTCTTTGAATATTTTCCGGATCATGGCTGTAATAACCAAACGCCCATCGGAATCTATGTTGATCTTGCATACAGCAGATCTTGCCGCCTTTCTCAACTGATCCTCGGGAATACCGACAGCGTCTGCCAGAGCTCCACCATTACTATTGATAAGGTCAACGTATTTGAGCAGGACGGAACTGGCTCCGTGCAAAACAATGGGGAAGCCGGGAATTCGCTTTTCGATTTCCTCAAGGATGTCAAAGCGCAGTGGCGGAGGAGTAAGGATGCATTCTTTGTTGAGGGTGCACTGCTCTGGCTTGAATTTATAAGCGCCATGAGAGGTACCTATTGAAATTGCAAGAGAGTCAACGCCGGTCTTTTTTATAAAATCTTCAACCTCTTCGGGCTGAGTATAAGTAGACCTGTCTGCAACTACGTGGTCTTCGATGCCGGCCAGTATACCGAGTTCACCCTCAACAGTGACATCGTACCTGTGGGAGTAGTCCACGACCTTCCTGGTCAGTTCGACGTTTTCCTGATAGGTAAGGTGGGAGCCGTCGATCATTATCGAAGAGAATCCGCTTTCGATACAGGAAACACAGAGTTCATAGCTGTCGCCGTGGTCCAGGTGAAGAGCGATGGGAATACCGTAGCCAAGCTCGCGGGCCATTTCTACAGCGCCCTTCCCCATATTGCGGAGAAGGGTGGAGTTAGCATAATCACGGGCGCCCTTAGAGACCTGGAGGATTACCGGGGATCTCGATTGACCACACCCGTTGATAATGGCCTGGATCTGCTCCATATTGTTAAAGTTATAAGCAGGGACGGCATATCCGCCATCCATGGCTTTTTTAAACATTTCACGCGTGTTGACAAAGCCTAGTTCTTTATAGCTGATAGCCATGATAACCCTCCTCTCTTTTTTCTGCGTATTGTCAAATAAATTTCTTAAAAAATACAATATAACACGAAAAATATCAAGGAATTTCACCTGTTTCTGTCAAAAAAATTCCGCTACTAAAACTTCCTTGACAAAAATGCAATCTATAAGATAAAACATAACTATTCAGGAGTCAGAATCCAGAATTCAGAATAGAGATTGGTTAACCTTATGTCTTGAGTCCCAAACAAAACAAGGAGGGATTGTCTTTTTATTCTGACTTCTGACTCCTTACTTCTGACTCCTAAATTATTGAGGTCTATGGTATGAAGCTGACCATAAAGCGAAAGCTGCTCTTTAGTTATATGGCTATGGTTCTATTGACTGTTCTGGCCAGCACCTATGCTGTAATCAGTTTGCAGAACCTCAATAAGCTGGCATACACCATAATCAATCAGGATTTTATGGCACTTGAAACCGGCAAGGCGATGATGGATGCCCTGCTTGCCCAGGAGAGTGCTGAAAAAAAATATCTGATCCTTAAAGACCCATCCCTTGCAGAGATATTCTGGACACGAAGCCAGGAATTCAGTAACAAAATGAAGAATCTCAAAAAAAATCGTCTTTCCGGTATGACTATTATGCTTTCAAAACTATCATCGCTCCATACTCAATATGATGAGATCTTCCATCAGGAAATAGCGCTGGTCCAAGAAAATCGTGTTGAGGATGCCTTAAATGTCTCTGAGGGGAATGGCAAAAAATTGATAGATGATATGGCATCGTATCTGCGTGGCATCCAGAATAAGGCTGAAAAGGACATTGATACGCGGATGAACCTGATTAAGTCACGTGGCATCGAGGCATCCAGGATGACAGCCATTCTCAGCGGTATAAGTCTTATTGCAGGATTGTCTCTTGCCTTTATGATTACCCATAATATTTCCATACCCCTCAAGAAGCTTGAAAAAGGGACAGGAATGATTGCCGAAGGACGGTTCGATTATGACCTTACCATTAACCGCCATGACGAAATAGGCAGCTTAGCCAGCGCCTTTACTTTCATGGCCGGACGTCTCAAGGTACTCGAGGCGCTTAATCTCGATGCGTCTCCTCTGACCCGTCTCCCCGGTAATATTGCAATAGAGAAAGAGATTGAAAAGCGTCTGTCAGACAAAAAAAGCTTCTCCCTATGCCATGTGGATCTTGATAACTTTAAGCCCTTTGCGGATAAATACGGTTATGCCTGGGCCAGTGAGGTTATCAAAGAAGTCGCCGATATCCTGACGAATCAGACAAAGACCTCAGTTCAGGAAGAGGACTTCATCGGGCATATCGGGGGTGATGATTTTGTTTTTATTTCCGAACCTAAGAGGTCAGAACAGATATGTAAACAGGTTGTTTCAGAGTTTGATCGGCATATCTCGAGATTTTACAGCGATAAAGACAGAGAGAAAGGGTTCATCATCGGGAAGGACAGAAAAGGTGTTCAGCAAAAATTTCCTCTCCTCACCGTGACGATTGCTATCGTGACCGATGACGGGACTCGTTTTAAAAACCCCCTTGACATGGCGAAGATGGCTGCAGAGTTAAAGGAGTATGCAAAAACATTACCTGGCAGCAACTATGTGAAGTTCCCAGAACATGCCTGACACAAGGAATGGCGATATGTATAAAAAAAGATGGTTTGTCCTTTCCCTAATGATTATGTTTTTAATGTCCTGTGCTTCTGCTGTGCCAATCTCTCCTGACAAAACCGTTTACCCTCCGAAGACAGTTCCGGTGATTAAAGAGAAGGACATAGTCGACAGGTCGATGTCAGACACGGATCTTTTTCATGATGCTGTTTCATATTTGGGTAACATTGAGGTGACGGTTGACTATTTGAGAGCGAGATCAGAATTTGAACTGTTAGTAAAAACCTATCCTAAGAGCAAATGGCGCAACCTTTCTGAAACATTTATCAGGATCATTGATGACATAAAGGCATACCAGTCAAAGAGTATATCTGATCAATTGCTGCTTGATAAAGCCCAGGCAGATAAGGGAAGGCTTCTTCAGGAAAGTGAGCAGTTGAAAAAAGAGATTCGGTTGTTGAATGATAAACAGCAGACTGAAATTACCAGGCTTCTTCAGGAAAATGAGCAGTTAAAGAAAGATATCCAGCTTTTGAAAAATTTGGAGATTCAATTACAAAAAAGGGAGAGGACACTCCGATAAATAGCTTATCCATGTACCTCGTTCATGTGTGTACACTCTCTCCCCTTGCGTGGTCTAACCACAGCAAGGGAATACCGATCCAGATCAATGTATTTCCTTGCTACCCTTAGAACATCATCAGCCGTTACCTCGGATATCTTTCCTGGATACTCCATAAAATTAGAGAATCCCAGACCATATCTTTCACCAAATGCCATAGTAGCTGCCTTGGCAGAATTTGTCTGTAACCCGATCTCGAAACTGCCCAGAATATATCTCCTTGCTCGTTCTAACTCCGCAGAGTCTATTTTCTTCTCTCTAACATTTTTAAGCTCCTTCTTTATGCCATCGATGGCCATATCCAGTTTTTCAGGGCTGGTACCGATATAAACCCCCATAAAACCAGGATCTATACCATCCTGGAAGAAAGAGGTGATCGCATACGCCAGACTCAGTTTATCCCGGAGTTCCATAAAGAGCCTTCCTCCCTGTCCTGACAAGACTGTGTTCAGAATTTCCAGAGCGTACCTGTCAGGGCTGTATATTGTTGTTCCCAAAAATCCCAGGACAAGATGGGCCTGTTTTTTATCCTTGTACGCCTCCACATTTTTAATGGATTCTGAGGGAACCTCCTTCAAGATTTTTGGGATTTTAAAGTTAGTGGCTGCAAAATCCTGAAAGGATTGTTTCACCTTTTTAATTGTGTCTTCTGCCCTGACATCGCCTACTATACTTAAAACCAGGTTTTTTGGACTGGCATAAGCTCTATAAAAATCTGTCAAATCATCCCGGGTCATATTGATTATGGATTTCCTGGTGCCCAGTATATTCATCCCATAAGGGTGATAATTGTATATAGTTTTGGCAAAGATGTTAAAGGTATATGAGGCAAGATTGTCTTCTTGCTGCTTCAGGGCTGCGAGTATATCCGTCCTCTCCTTCTCTAATTCAGCCTTATCAAAGGTGGGATTGATTATGATGTCAGCAAAGAGTTTTAACCCTCTGTCAAAGAATCTGCTCAAAATTTCAGAGGTTAAACCAAAACTGTTCCTGCCTGAAAATCCATGGATACTCCCCGCCATGGATTCAATCCTTTGGGCGATCTCAAAGGCATTATGACCCTTGGTTCCCTTGGTAATCATCCCTGCTATGAAGTTATTTACCCCGTTCAATTTCTTCTTTTCAAATCGCAGCCCTCCTAAAAAAACTGCTCTCATTGCAACAATGGGGGTAGAATGATCTTCCTTAATCAAAAGGGTCATACCGTTTTCCATAGTTATTTTTTCTATCTGTTCTACCCCTTTTGTACAGGGTTTTGAATAGTGATGCCTTAATCTACTCTCTTCTTTTGAAGCGATATCCTTGATTGCGTCTTTGTTTATGTCGTCTCCATCGCCATCAGGCAGTAGAAACACGGCCGTTAGGTTTTTATTGTTTAGATACCTTTTTGCCACTCTCATAATGTCCTGGCTTTTAACCTTAGATATCAGGTTGATATATTCCTTTTCAAAATCTATGTTCTCTGCCACTACGTGAAAATGTCCTAATTGTCTGGCTTGTCCCTGGACTGTTTCCTTGCCATATAGAAATTCACTTTCGATATTTAATTTGGCCTTTTCTAATTCATCCTCGTTTATCTTTTCGGATTTTAATCTATATGTTTCCTCTAATATAGCTGCCAGGGCATCCTTGGATTTCTCCCTTTCCAGTATGCTGGTTATAGCTAAAAGCCCCGGTTCTTTAGGGATAAAACTATAGGAATATATGGTATATACAAGACCCCTTTGGTCTTTTACCTTCCTGAATAACCGTGAAGAGTCACCATTGCCCAGTATAAAAGAGAGGACATCGAGGGCTGGCGTATCTTTGTGGTTGATACCTGGGATATGGAATGCCGCGCTCATGTAACCTTCCATTACGTTATCAATCATAACGCTGCTTCTTATGATTTTCTGAGGCAATTCCTGAACTCTGCTCTGGCTGGCTCCTTGATTCGAAGTAAAATCTTTAAATGCCATTTCTATCTTAGGAGATATAGTATTCCTGTCAATATCTCCAACTACTATAAGGGTAATATTGCTCGGGGTATACCATCTTTTATAAAAATCCAGAAGATTGTCTCTGGTGAAACTCTTTACCGTATCTTCAAAACCGATTATCGGGCGACGGTATGTATGCGACTCGTAACTGGTGGAGAAGAGGGCTTGGGTCAACTTTACCATAGGCTGATCCTCGCACCGCTTAATCTCTTCCATGATCACTTCCTTTTCTTTTTCCAGCTCTATCGCGTCAAAAGAAGGATGCCTCACAGCATCGGAGAGTACGTCAAGCCCCATGTCGAAGAATCTGCTGGCTATTGCTATATGATAGACCGTTTCATCAAATGATGTGTAGGCATTGATCTCTCCACCCGATGCCTCTATCTCATAGGCAATCTCTCCCACTCCCCTCTTCTCTGTGCCCTTAAAGAGCATGTGCTCTATTACATGGCAGATACCGGCTTTCTCATCTGTTTCATCACTACTGCCAACCTTTATCCAGACCTGGATGGCAACTACAGGGGCCGAACGGTTTTCTTTGAAGATAACCGTCATACCGTTTTCCAATTTGAGTTTTTGATAATCTTTCAAGTTCTATAACCTCAGCAATCTTTTAGCATTCTCACCATATATCTTGTCAATCTCATCCTTGGAAAGACCACAGCTCTCTATCTGTTTCCTGTATCGCCTCTGGTCTATCAGAGGATAGTCGGTACCAAATAGAATTTTAT
>JBAZOX010000165.1:0-6048 GCA_041648535.1 Desulfobacteria bacterium
TGCACCAAATGCCAATCCACTCCAAAACAGCATAGTGAAGAATACAACTATCCGTATAAACATCTTTCTCCTCCTTTTGATAAAATTTTTGACATTATCCTATCTTTTTCCCTTCAGCAATGTCCATAAGCCGAATATACCCATAATAAAACCTAACCCTACAAAAAGCTTTGTATACATTGCCACAAGGGGTTTCTTGAAAGACTCCATTAAAAGACTTTTGTTTACTTGAACCTTTATCTGTACGCCGTGTATGCCATGTTCCGATTCGTCAGAGACCTTTATAAGCCACTTTCCTGGCCTATCTGGCAAAAAGGAGACAACACCATTTTTGTCTGTCCTTCCTTTTTGATGGGGAATTTTATCACCGGGGCCGAGGATTTCATACTGAGAATAGCTTGCAAGGTTATCCTGCGTATAGAACACCCGCACGCTGATCCCCCTGTTCTCGACCTGGTAATGGACAGAGTGGGCAATGGCCGGCCTGCTGAGCCCAGCCACGGCTATCGCACCAACAATCACTATTGGAAGCAGGTGTTTCATTTTAGCTCCATAGTAAGAACTGTAGTGAAAGACAGGTAATCAGCATCGGCATTATCCTTTGCAGGAATTCTTTTCTTTGCTAAAATAGACTGCATTCCTTTTTCACTAATCTTTATGTCGGCAATACCATCTTTATTTGTTTTAACTATTTCCTTATTATTATTTATTTCAATGATAACCCCTTCCACTGGTTTTCTATCAAAAAACACCTTTATTGGTAGAAGACCTTCGGGGTTCAATACATAAGGATTTTTCAGAGGCACAATCTCGAATCTCATCCCTACAGGCTTTGTTGCAGCATCGCTATAACCAAAAAGGGATTTAGCGTACTGTGAGGAATATACTGAGTCTATCAACTGCAGACCTGTTTTTTGCGCCTCTCTTTTTGTAAGCCTCTTTTTACCTTCAGGCGTGGTTACAAGAAAACCACCCTCAAAGGAAAGGGTTATCATATAGACATCTCCCTTTGCAGATAAATATACCTTATCCTTCTCGTCTGTCCTTTTTAAGGTGATTTCTTTTCCTTTTTTATCGAACGCCATTATCTCTTTGATTCTATCAGGTTCATAGGGATCAATTTTGGGAGGATGTCCCCATGCGACCATGAACCTATCTCCTTCCTTTTCGATCCATGGATGATGTGCCGATGCAGCCTGAGATAAGAGTAAAAAAATGACCATTACTGAAAAAATTATCTTCTTCATGTCCTGTTACCTCCAAATTTTAATTGTTAGTTTCCCGAATATTACCCTGCCAAGCCATTCTTTGTCCGGTTCTCCATAGTCAGACTCAAAGATATTGTCCACATCCATCGAAAAACTAATGTTTTTCGTTATATCTTTGATGATCTTCAGGTTTGAAATATAATAACTTCCGGTCTTTTTCGTATTTGCCTCATCTGTATATCCCTCAGAAATGTAATTCGTCCTCCAATGAAAAGACGTATCCCATGGCTTAATCTCATAATCCAGGCCAATGCTGGCAGTATGATGTGGATTATAGGGAAGCTCTTTTTTAGTATCCTCATTTTCTGTATCGAGATATGTGTACCCAAGATTCAATAAGAGATTATCCATAACAACAGCCTTTATCCCGAGCTCTGCTCCCTGGGTAAATGCCTTGCTTACATTATTCCATGTCCTAACAGGTGTACCCTCTATGGTTTCAGATGTATCAACTGCAACAATGATATCCTTTATGTCATTTCTGAATAGACTTACATTCGCAGATAGTTTCTTTGAAAATATGTGCTCAATCCCCGTAGAATAGCCCCATGAAACCTCTGGATTTAGATCTTCATTGGGCTTATTCCACCAGTTGCCGTGCTTGAAAGATACGTAAAGCTGTCTTATGGTTGGTGATTTAAATGCTCTGCCGATTGATGCTCTCAAACGAGTATTCTCTGCAACCTTCCACATAAGGCTCATTTTTGGATTGAATTCAGTGCCATAGAGGGAGTAATCATCAACCCTGCCGCCTATGACAATACTGAAAGGTTTCAACATTATCTCGTCCTGAAGATAGAGACTTTGGAAGGTATCACTCTTTTCTGCGAAACTTGCATCTATGTCTCTCAGGAGATATTCACCACCTGCTGTAATGAGCTGGCTTTTGCCAAAAGGTTTTGTGTATTGAACCTCTGTTTGTGTGTATGTGATATCACCAAAACGGCGGGTATACCCCGGCGAAAAACTGTCCATGTCCAGCCTGTTAAAGTATCCCTTAAGTTTCAGAAAAGATGCATCCGGGAGGGCTATCTCTAAAGATGGGCTGAATCTGAGCTTTTCTTCGGTCTGGTATTCCCATTTCAAATCGTCATGGTTAATTCCAAGGGAGAAGTTTACATTATCAGAAAAATCGTATGACAACTTTGAAAGGACATATTCTCCCTTAAAATCATCTTCCGTTGCACCATAACGCCCCCTTTCAGAGGTTTCTCTTTGAGCACTGATCAAAAATCCAAATTTATTAATCTTCTGACCGTATCCGACGTTAAACAACGATGTGTCATAAGAACCGTATCCACCGCTTACTGTGAACATCGGTTTTTCAGGGATAGGTTTTGTAATTATATTTACCACACCTGCTATCGCATCACTTCCATACAAAACAGAAGCAGGACCCTTAACAACCTCTATCTTCTCTATCATATCAACAGGTATTTGATTGAGGCTTATTCCATACTCTCCCATTCCGCCACCAAGAACCCTTTCGCCATTTATAAGAATTAGCCCATAGCCTTTGTCAAAATCCAAACCTCTTAGTTTTGAACGATAGGCGGATGATCCAGGGACATTTTCGCCCTGAATATAAAATCCATGAATATCCCTCAAAAGCTCTGATACATTCTTTGCATTTGATTCTTTAATATCTTCTTTTGTTACCAGAATGGTTTCTACAGGCACATCTTCTAACGTGTGAGGCGTCTTTGTAGCAGTCACAACAATCTCTTCCAGTTTTGCCTCTTTTTCCTGAGCCTGTGCTGTAATGCTAATCAGTAAGGTCACAGAACCAAACAAACAAATTGAACCCATAAACCGCATCAAACCTTTCAATCCCTTTCTCATAAGACACCTCCCAAGATTTTTTACCCCTTTCTTAGGAGTGTATAAAGCCTTCATGACTTTAATTCCGATAAAATCTTCAATTGAAGCCTACAGTCATGTTAGACTAACTGCTAATCGCTGACTGCTGACTACTAAATTTTCACCTCCTCTCTGCCACAATACTGAAGTCCCTAACCCCTGATCCTCTCACTTCATCAATTACACTTACTAAAATGCCAACACTTACATCCCTGTCAGCCTTTATCCGCAAAAAGTCTCTTTCCACATCAGTTAACCCTTCTTTAATTACTGTTTGTAGGTTCTTTAAATCTACCCTTTTGTCCATAAAGTAGAGTTCGCCATCCTTTGTGATAAGTACTGTTTTAATCACTTCATTCTTTGTCTCTGCTGTTTTTGATTCGGGAAGCTTAATTCTTATTGCCGGTTCCTGTATCAGATGAGATGTGAGCATGAAAAATAAAAGCAGGAGAAATACCACATCCACAAGTGGAGCAATATCCATATGTGCATGATTATGTCGCCGGCGTTCAAATTCCATTCTGTTTCCTCATATAGAGGCTCATGGTTATCTCTTTCATCATAAAGGTGATATCATCTGCTTGCTTTTCCAAATAGTGATGTCCGATATGAATCGGTATCGCTACGAGTAATCCTGCTGCAGTTGTGATTAATGCCTCCCATATGCCTCCTGCAAGCATAGATGGACTTACGCTTGTGCTATTTGCTATTACCATAAATGCCTTAATCATGCCTGTAACAGTGCCTGTCAGACCTAAAAGGGGGGCAATTGTTGCAATTAATCCAAGCCAGCTCAGACCCTTCTCAATATCCCTTACCTGGCGTGTACCGATCAGAGAAAGTTCCTTTTCATCACAGCCATTCTTTATTCCATCCATTATGAGCGTTAAAACGGCAGGGTTTGCCTTCATTTTCAGGAGATCATCCAGAGGCATCTCTATCTCCCCTAAAATCTTCCTGTACTGAATAAACTTGTTGATCAATATGGCAATCCCGGCAATGGAACATAAAAGTAACGGATACATCAAGAAACCGCCCTTCAAGAAAAAATCAATCATCAATCCCTCCTGAACATAAACCCTGTTAGAGACACCGTCCTAAATAACAAAGCACCCTCTATGGAATTATCCATTCTATTTTTTCATCCCCGCTCTAAAGGGTGAAGCATTCTCTAACAGGGTAAATCTTATGGGCAATATTGCACGTGAGACTATGGTTCTGCCGTCTTTCTTTGCCGGTAGAAACGTTGATCTTTTCACTGCCTCAACAGCAGCCTCTGTAAAGCCATATCCGGCGTTTTTAACGACTTCCACATTTAAGAGGTTACCTCTTTCATCAAGGGTGAGTCTCAAGACTACCTCTCCCTCTTTCCTAAGCCTCCTTGCAATCATTGGGTATGCCGGTAATTCCCTATGCAAGAATTTAGGTCCAATTGCTGTGCCAAACTCTACATCATGGGGTTGGGAAGTCTGCTGTTGTGGTAAAGAAATTTGGGGGACGGAGGCAACCTCGCGCACCTCAGCCGTGGGAGGGTTAGAGTTTACGGAGGGAGGCAGGGGAATGATTACAGGTTCTTCTTCAATCTTTTGAGGTATCTCCTCTCTCTTTATCTCTTCTTTAGTAACTTTCACAACCTCTGGCATCTTATGCTTTACTGCCTTTATCTGTTGAATAACAGGTCGTTCCTCCTCCATTACAAAAAGCTCCACCTCATTAAATTTCTGGACAACAGCCATTGAAACAGGAATAGCCATAATCAAGACATGTAAGATTCCCGAGATTAAAAGCCCAGAGTTGTTCCTTATATCCAACATTTCTCTCCCACCAATGGATACCAACATAAGCGGTATCTTTCAAATTTTTAATAGTGTCAGCTATCCGTTGTCAGTGGTCAGTTGTATGTGTATATCAAGGAGTTGGAGAGTGAAGGAGTTGAGGAGTAGAAGAATAAGGACCACTCTTCCAATAATCATTTTTGACTACCCATTTCCTCTTTCTTGAAATAAAAAGCCACAAAAGCTTTTAAGACCTTCTGGTCTTTATTTAAGCCTTCATGGCTCTATTCACGATTCTAGCTATAATAAGGCAAGGTGGCAGGACGTTATGACTCTACATCAAACACCCTGTTGTATAATACAGTGTTACACATATCATCATGACATCTCTGAATAGCCTCTTTCGTTAGAGGATCTATCTGCATGAAGATATCACCTTCATGAGTCATCTGGAGTATCCTTCTCCCTTCAATCTCTTTGCAAAGCACTCCACAGGGCATTTGTGATTCCAAGAAAGCTTGGTGTAACGCATCTGCATAGGGTATACTGCACGTATTGATATTCTCACACCCACCACAGATATCAATCCCCAGGTTTACAGAACCAGCCTTTACTCCATTAACCACCCTGGTGATAATCTCATATTCCCTGGTAAAGTCGTGATCATGAGGATCATGCTCGTGGCCTTCTTCTACAGATGAAACAGGCATCCCTTTCTGGGCTGCGACAAACCTCTCGTTTGATTGGAGTATCAAATCAGCAGCAGCTTTAAGATTATGTGCTACCTCCTTTAACCCCTGTCTGTCAGCATCTTCTGCCCATTTCCTGTAGTCTTTAACATGGTCTTCATTATGCCTGATCCAATGGTTCAAAAGAACAGCAAGCTTTTTCAACTCATTCCCTTCCATAAACCAACTCCCCTTAATAACTATAGTTGGTTGCTCAGGTGTTTAGGCTGAAGACTGAAGGCTGAAGTGTCCTAACAGTCTTCAGCCTTCAGTCTATCTACCTAGATTAGGTACTACGATTTAAACATATCACAAAACTGACAATGGTAGCTCGGGTCTATCTCATATCTTTCGAGTACTTCCCTTTTCCCTAAGATATCCTTAACCGATCCGTCTTCTACAACCCTGCCTTTTTCA
>JBAZOX010000166.1:0-5998 GCA_041648535.1 Desulfobacteria bacterium
CTCATCATAGGCTTGAAGCTGTCTGAAGTGAGGATAGCGATAGAGCCCGGTGGTGCAGCCCTGGGTTCTTCGATCCTTTTCTCCCTTCTTGCCAAACTCACGCTGGGTTCTCTCCCGGAAAGTTACGATATTATCTTACATCCCATAGGGTTTGCCGGATGGATAGGGTTATTGGTTACTTCACTGAACCTTCTACCTGTAGGACAGCTTGATGGAGGACATGTGGCATACGCAGTCCTGGGGGAAAAACACGAAAGGCTTTCTACAATCACCGTCTTCTTCCTCTTTGCCCTGGGATTCTTTGGCTGGAATGGATGGTTTATCTGGGGGTTTTTGCTTCTGCTAATGGGGATAAGACACCCTCGTCCGCTTGACCAGTGGACACCGCTGGATAGAAAGAGGAAAATCATAGGATGGATAACCCTGGTTACATTCATTTTAACCTTTACCCCAATGCCATTTGCATATATTTAGAGAGCTTTGAAGAAGTACCCCTGAGAGCGAATTCATAAATTTTTTGGGGAACCCAACTTAGCGAGCGGAATGTAGAAAATTCACATGTTTGAGCCCGCCTGTCTGCGTGCTACGCACAGGCAGGAAGGGCGAGTTTGTGAATTTTCAATGGAGCGAAATTTAGGCTACAGGCTAATAGGCTATAGGCTAATAGCCTTTTAATGTATGCTGAAGCGAAAAGGGGTACTTTTTCAAAGCTCTCTTACTGCTGACAACGGACGACTGACACTGTTTAAAGAAATGAAACTATCAAAAGGATACTCTAAGATATTAACCATCTCCATCATTGCCTTCTGGTTGGTAATGATGGGCTTGTTGGTCAAAAGGACCTACTTTAATATCCCGGAATTCTCCCAGCCCCCGGTTCTGGCAGATACTGATAAAGCCGATCTGATCTTAGGGGAAGAATGGATGGGCATCTATATGGGCAAGGATAAGATCGGATACAGTGTCACAAATATCCAGAAGGGAAATCACATCTATCTGGTCTCAGAGAGGACTGTAATGAGACTAAATGTGATGGGTACCCCTCAGGAGATAACGATCCTTACAAATGCTGTCCTTGACAGGGATTTTTCCATAAAATCATTCCGTTTCGATCTCCAGTCCGGCGTAGTTAAGTTTCAGTCCCAGGCAAAGGTATCTAAAGGCGAGATGGAGCTGAATATCACTTCAGGAGGACGTAAGACTAAAGAGACAATCCCCCTAAAAACAACTCCCTATTTGCCAGGCAGCCTAAGGCTTATGTTATTACAGCAGGGATTGAGCGTTGGAAAGGAGTTTAGATTCCCAATATTCGACCCTTCAACCATGAGCAATGAGGAAATAGTTGTCAGGATTGAGGGAAAAGAAAAGCTCAAAATTGGCAATGAAAGGTTTTCTGCCTATCGCCTGAAAGAGACCTTCAAAGGTGTAGTGGTTAGATCCTGGATCAGTGAAGAAGGCAAGACACTGAAAGAGGAAAGCCCTATGGGAATGGTAATGATAAGGGAAACAGGGGAAGAGGCATTAACAAAGAACTGGGGTAAAGGCGCCAGTATTGACATCATTTCATCTACTGCGGTCCCGGCAAATATCCACATCGAAAAACCCCAATTTGTCAAGTACTTGAAGATAAAACTTAAAGCTATTCCTCTGAGTGATTTCAATCTGACTAAGGGCAGACAGGTGTTAATAGGGGATATCATGGAGATAACCCGGGAAGAAATCAATATGGGCAATTCATATATCTTGCCTCTTAAAGAAAAGGGATTTGAGGGTTACATGAAACCATCTCCCTTAGTTCAGAGCAACGATGCAAAGATAATAGAAGAAGCAAAGAGAATCGTTGGAGATGAGAGGGATGCTTTAAAGGCAGCAAAAAGGATAATGGAGTGGGTCTATCAAAGCATAGATAAGAAACCTACCATAAGTATCCCAAGCGCTCTTGAGGTACTGGAATCAAAGGTTGGAGATTGCAACGAGCATACAACCCTTTTCACAGCATTAACCAGAGCAGTGGGGATACCAACCAGGATCATTACAGGCATTGTCTTATCCGATAATAATTTTTACTATCACGCATGGGCAGAAGTGTACGTAGGAAAGTGGGTGTCCATTGATCCGACTATGAACCAATTCCCTGCAGATGCCACCCATATAGGATTTGTAGAGGGCGGATTGGACAAACAGGTTGAGATGATGAAAGTGATCGGACATCTAAAGGCAGAAATCCTGGGGTATAAATGATTCAACTCATCGGTCTTACAAAAAAATACAGCAAGGTAAAAGCAATAGACGGTATCAATCTGGAGATAAAACCGGGAGAAATATTTGGGTTTCTTGGGCCTAATGGCGCCGGAAAAACCACCACCATTAAGATAATGGTAGGGCTGCTTAAACCAACCTCCGGGAGAGTTATAATAGACGGGAACGATATTGCCAAAAACCCACTGGAAGCAAAGAAAGCGGTTGGTTTTATTCCAGATCGTCCGTTTCTCTATGAAAAACTGACAGGTAAAGAATTCCTTCGCTTTATGGCAGGTCTATACAGTATTGATACAAATAGCTATGAAAGTAAAATCTCTGAACTTCTGGAACTCTTTGAACTTACTGAATGGGGTGACGAACTGATAGAGGGGTATTCTCATGGGATGCAGCAGCGGTTGGTAATGTCATCAGCCCTGATCCATAACCCTAAGGTAATAATAGTTGACGAACCCATGGTTGGGTTGGACCCTAGAGGCGCCAGGCTGGTTAAAGAGATATTCAAGGCAATCTCCTCGAAAGGGACAACTATCTTTATGTCAACCCACACCCTTGAGATTGCTGAAGAGATGTGTGACAGGATAGCAATCATTCAAGAGGGCAAGGTGATCGCATTGGGGACAATGGATCAACTTAGAAATAAAGTAGATGCTTCAAAAGATCAGAGGCTGGAATCGGTTTTCCTGGCGCTTACTGAGACCTTTGCACAACCTGCCGAGAGCTTTGAAGAAGTCCCCTGAGAGTGAATTCATAGATTTTTTGGGTGAACTAAATAGCTGAAGGAAAAATGGGAAAGGTCACTCTACTATTAACCCCACGGCTGATCTCCTTAAAAAACCGGATAAATAGCCGTGACAGATGGGAAATGGCAAAAGCAATTATGCTTCTGCTGCTGGCTGTCTGTTTCTGGATCGGGATATTCATAGGGGTTTACAGGGTCTTAACATACTTTCAGGGCATTGAGGTCATAGGGGACATGCTGACAAGAAGACTGCTTTCCATGGTCTTCCTTACCTTCTTCTCCATCCTATTATTCAGTAATGTAATAACCTCCTTATCCACCTTCTATCTTTCAGATGACCTCAATCTGATTCATTCAGCCCCTGTCCCCCTAGGCAGGATATACCTGGCAAGATTTATTGAGACAACTGTCGACAGTTCATGGATGGTACTCCTATTTGGGTTACCGGTGTTTATCGCCTATGGATTTGTATACAGTGCATCCTTTACATACTACTTGTGGCTAATGGTTGTAATAATCCCATTCCTTATCATTCCTGCAGGATTGGGCATAACCCTGACAATGGTTTTAGTAAACGTATTCCCGGCGAAGAGGACAAAGGATATATTTCTGCTGCTCTCTATTGTAGCTGTAATAATACTCTACCTCCTTTTCCGGTTCCTCAGACCAGAGAAGCTCGTTGATCCGGAAGCATTTTCCGCTGTAGCAGCCTACCTTACCGCATTAAAGACGCCGTCATCTCCTTTTCTCCCAAACCACTGGGCAACTGAGGCAATTCTTCCCCTTCTTCAAAACTATGAGGGCAGTCCTGTCTTCTTTTTCCTTCTCCTTTTAAGTACAGGATTGGCATTGATTGTAATCGGAAATTACCTTTCTTCCCATCTATACTATGACGGATGGTCAAAATCGCAAGAGGCTAAAAAATCCACCATATCAAAGACCATGGTAATCGAGAGACTCATCACCTTTTTTACCAGATATTTCTCTCCCCAAACCAGGGCTTTAATGACAAAGGATATAAAGACCTTCTTCAGAGATACCACACAATGGTCACAGTTGTTCTTATTGGCTGCCTTGGTTGTGGTGTATCTATACAACTTCAGTGTTCTCCCCCTGGACAGGTCCCCTATTCCTACCTTTTATCTACAAAACCTGATCTCTTTCTTAAACATGGGGCTGGCTGGATTCGTCCTTTCTGCCGTAGCAGCGAGGTTTGCCTTTCCCGCTGTGAGCCTGGAAGGACCATCATTCTGGATAATCGGCACCTCACCTATAACCATAAGGGGTTTTCTCTGGAGCAAGTTCTTCACCAACCTCCTGCCTTTGCTGGTACTGGCGGAGACCATTATAATCCTGTCAAATTATCTCCTGAAGGTTAGCAACTTTATGATGCTTCTGTCATCGCTTACCGTATTCTTTATGACCTTTGGTATAATCGGCCTGGCCATTGGAATCGGCGCTTCTTACCCAAGATTCAAGGTGGAAAATGTAGCCAAAATGGCAACCAGTTTTGGCGGAGCGGTCTATATGATATGCAGTATGATCTTTATTGGTCTGATAGTTATATTGGAGGCATGGCCGGTTTATTTAATATTTATCTCCCAGATAACCCATCGCCCCCTTGCTCTTTCGCAATGGACAGCTATATGGCTATCATTCTTTGCCGTAGGAGTTATAAACATCCTTGCTATTTTCCTGCCGATGAAGATCGGGGCAATGAAGCTGTCTGAGATGGAAGAATATCCTTGAAATGTCTGTAAACAAGAGATATTATTACACTCTGTAACTATTCAGGCTCCTGACTCCTGTTGAATCTGGCATACTTACCGGAAAGATTGTGGAACGACAAAGAGACAGAGAAACGTATATTTTATAATGGGTTAACGGAGCTTGAGAAATAGGCTAAAAATGAGGCAGGTTACAGGAAACAGTCTAAAGAATTGATAGTACTAAGTAAATTTGTTCTTTGACATCACAAATATCGGGTTTTATGGGGTGCAAGAGATGCCCAAAAAGGGAGGTTACAGAAAATGGGGGTATAACACACTGATTCTAAAGGAGAAAAAACAGGAACAGTGAGAAACATTGCCTTGATTAAAAAAGGATTGAGACACCTCCTTTCCTGTTAGCGACAAGGCTGATGTCTGCTATGTGAGAAACATTGCCTTGAGGGAAAAGGGGACGGTTCTATTTATTGATTTGCCCGCCACAGGCAGACAACATTAATAGGAGAAAGGGAAGGAGATATTGATTGAGCAAAATAGGGCTAATCCAGTCTCTTGTTCGTAATGGTCTATATTACCTTACAGAACATGCTGATGACGAAGCAAGTGTTGATGGTTTTGATATCTATGATATTGAATATGGTCTCTTGAACGGTAAGATTCGTAGAACTTGGCCACAAGAGGGTAAATACGAAATAGTTGGCATTTCATTAGACGAGCGACCTATTGGCATAGTATGTCGTATAACAATGACTGGAAAAGTTCGTGTAATAACTGTATATGAAGACAAACCAAAAGATGATGAAAGGAGGGATTAAATTGGGATTCTGGGATGGTGAACAATGCGAATATTGTAATGGTCCAATTGTTGAAAAAATAATGGACTTGCCCCGAAAGGCAGGAAAGAAGTACGTATTGATTAAGAATGTTCCAGTTGGTGTTTGTAAAAAATGCGGCACTAAATACTACGCAGCGAATGTTTTAAAAACCATAGAATCAAGCGTGTGTGGCAGACGAAAAGCAATAAATGAAATTTCTATGGCTGTATATTCGCTATAACTACAAAGGACAAAGGGAAAGAACAAAATTCCTTGCCCGCAACGGCAGATACCGGAAAGATTGTGGAACGACAAAGAGACAGAGAAACGGTTGAACTGAAATATCGCATTAACGGACAAACGCTATCTGGTGACAAGGTCGAGGTGATTACAAAAGTCAGTCCCACCGGCAAACTGATAATCATCACGGTCTATGTCCCATGACAATGAATGGA
>JBAZOX010000167.1:0-5937 GCA_041648535.1 Desulfobacteria bacterium
AGCCTAAGTTGTATATATACCATAAATGAAACAGGTGGTAAACAAAAATACCTTGACATCTCTTCGACAAGAAGTTAATTATTCAATGGGGCGAGCTTAGATGGGTCAAACATAAGCGAAGCTATGGACAGGATAGCAGATTATCTGGAAGTTTAAGCATTATGAAAATAACCTCTGCAGAATTTGTAAAAAGTGCATGGATGCCTTCTGATTATCCCAAAAACTCCTTGCCAGAAGTGGTCTTTGCCGGCAAATCAAATGTCGGAAAGTCATCATTAATAAATGCCTTAATAAACAGAAAAAACCTGGTCAAAACCAGTTCCACCCCAGGTAAAACCCAATCTATCAATTTTTTCAATATCAATAATGAGATCACATTTGTTGACCTGCCAGGTTATGGTTATGCCAAGGCTCCATTGAAGTTAAGAAAGAGATGGAAACCTTTAGTAGAAAGCTATTTAAAGACTGGAAAAGCTATAAAGCTGGTGCTCCTTATCCTTGACGCAAGAAGGATACCATGCAGAGAAGATATTGAACTTATAGAATGGTTTGATTTTTATCAAGTCCCGAGAGTAATAGTATTAAATAAAACAGACAAGTTATCCAGGACAAATTTGAAGAAACAGATTGAACTTATTAAAAAGTCTCTCCCATTAAAGGACAACAATCCTATCCTGTTTTCAGCTGTTACCAAAGAAGGAAAAGAAGAAATATGGAGACAGATTCTTTGCAAGATTGAGTAGAACGGTGTTAGAAGATTAGGCAATATCAATAGGGTCACTCCGCCAGAGGCGGACTGACCCTATCTAACTTATTCTCTCGGATCATTTTCAATGGCTACAATGAGCTCGACATACCCCGCAGACCTTAAAGAGTGGTACGCTGTTTATACTCGAAGCCGCCACGAAGAAAAGGTCTATACCATGCTAAAAAACAAAGATTTTGAGGTATTCCTACCAAAGGCAGAAACCTGGAGCCGTAGAAAAGACCGGCGGAAGAAGATCTGGATACCACTATTCCCGGGATACATTTTTGTGCAAAGCCAGCTTGACAATTATAGTTATCACGATATTCTGAAAACAGTAGGAGTAGTCAGAATAATAGGCATAAAAGGCCACCCTACCCCCATCCCGGAGGAAGAGATTGTCTCTCTCAAACTCATCGTAAATAGTGGACAGCCCGTATTCCCTCACGACTATATAAAGACCGGGGATAGGGTTACGGTCATTGATGGCCCGTTTGAAGGGGCAGTAGGCACCATTTTGAGGGCTAAGTCAAAGAAAGATAAGTTAGTTGTTTCCATTCCCCTACTCCAACGTTCAATTGCCGTAGAAATGCATGAATGGGCTGTTAAAAAGATTAGCCCTTAAAGTCAGATTAATGGAACATCTAGATGAATTGGAAAGTAAAAGCATCTACATAATCAGAGAAGCCTATTATCACTTTAAAGATATAGGGATGCTCTGGTCCATCGGGAAGGACTCAACTGCCTTGCTCTGGCTTTGTAGGAAGGCATTTTTCGGCAGAATCCCCTTCCCCATCATACATATTGATACGGGCTATAAATTCTCCCAGATTTATTCCTTCAGAGACAAGTACTCCAGCGAATGGGAATTAAACCTAAAAATAGGGAGAAATGAGGAGGCCATTCTTGAAGGAATATGCCCCCATAATAACGACAAATTGAAATGCTGCGGCGAGCTTAAGACCAATGCTCTGAAGAAATTGATCACAGAAGGAGGTTACAAGGCAATTCTCCTTGGCATCAGAAGGGATGAACACGGAATCAGGGCAAAAGAGAGGTATTTTTCTCCTAGAGACAGCCAATTCGCATGGGATTATAAGAATCAACCTCCGGAATTATGGGATCTATATAAATCAGAATCGGAGGATCGTACACATATTAGGGTACACCCTCTCTTACATTGGACTGAATTGGATATATGGAATTACATCGAAAGGGAAGATATGCCCTTTATTGAGCTTTACAGAGCGGTTGATGGTAAAAGATACAGGAGCATTGGTTGCCAAACCTGTTGTGAGCCAATAGATTCTAATGCAAAGGATATAAATTCTATCATTGCTGAGCTACAGGCTACAAAAACACAAGAAAGAGCAGGGAGGACACAGGACAAAGAAGAGGCTTACATGATGCAGAAGCTAAGGGCACTGGGGTATATGTAGTGGAGGAGTTAAGGAGTAGAGGAGTTGAAGCCACTCTTCCTATTGTCATCGTTGGTCATATTGATCACGGCAAATCAACCCTTATCGGAAGATTACTCTATGATACCGACTCGCTACCCTCAGACATTATGGAAGAAATCGAGCAAGGGCTGAGAGAATCTGGCAAACCAGCAGAATTCGCTTACATAATGGATCACCTGGAGGAAGAGAGGATGGAGAAAATGACCATCGATACCGCCCAGTCTTTCTTCAAAACGGATAAAAGACACTATGCAATTATCGACACCCCAGGCCACAGGGAGTTTATCAAGAACATGATTACCGGAACATCCCAGGCAGAAGCAGCAATCCTTATTGTATCCGCCTTAGAGGGAATAGAGGAACAAACTAAGAGGCATGCCTATATCCTGGGAATGTTAGGCATAAAACAGGTCATCTTAGCAATTAATAAAATGGACATGGTCAATTACAGTCATGACCGATTTGAAGAATTAAAATCTAAGTTATTGAGTTTTCTTCATTCTTTGGAGATAAAACCTAATCATGCCATCCCAATTTCAGCAAGGTTGGGAGACAATATCGCCAGGGCGGGAGGAAATATGAGATGGTACAATGGTACTACAATCTTTGAGGCACTGGACAAGTTAGAAACCAAAGAAGATCTCGTTGCAAAGCCTTTGAGATTCCCTATTCAGGACACCTATATTTTCGATCAAAAAAAGATCCTGGTAGGCAGGGTCTTATCGGGTAAGGTGCAAAGGGGGGACGAGGTTGTAATCTTACCCGGCAAGGCAAAAACAAGGATAGAATCGATCGAAGTATATCAAAATACAAAGGATGTGGCCGAAGCAGGCGAGAGCATCGGGATAGTCCTTCAAGATGACCTGGCCCTGAAAAGAGGAGAGGTAATTTGCCATCCCCAATATTCCCCTGAAATAAAGACAAAAATAAATGCCACCGTATTCTGGATATCGTCTGATCCGCTTCAAGCCAAGGATCGACTGACTATCAGGTGTGCTACTGCTGAAGAGTACTGCCATATAGAGAGGATTGAAGAGAGGATTGACTCCTCAACCCTGGAGACAATAGAAAACCACAGTAATATTCTGAGGGAGACTGATGTAGGCAAGGTCACAATCTCCATTGACAGACCTATGGTTCTTGAAGATTTTAATGAGATCGAGGGATTGGGCAGATTCGTTCTAACCCGCTCTGGGGAGATATGTGCCGGAGGAATCATCAACAGCCCGATTTCTCTCTAATAATTTGAGTGTAACCTTTTTTCGTTGTCGTTGCCGGCTGTTTGTTTCTTCTTGCCCGTTATGATCTACACTTTTCCACCACGTGTTAGCACCGATTTGCCAGGAGTTTCAATAAGTAACTTTTATGTTTGCAAATAAGCGTACAATCATTATTGGCCTCGACGGGGTTCCTTATTCTCTGGTAAAGGACTTATCAGCCAGGGGCATTATGCCAAACATGTCGAGATTAATTGAAGATGGGATTTTCCGTCAGATGGAGTCATCCATACCTGATATCTCCCCTGTGGCATGGAGTTCCATAATAACCGGTAAGAACCCGGGAGAACACGGAATATATGGTTTCATGGACATGGTGCCCGGGACTTACGGTCTTTATTTTCCTAATTTTACAAATTTGCATGGAATACCTTTCTGGAATTACAGGAATGGTAGAAAATCTATCATCATCAATGTGCCTTCGACCTATCCAGCCAGTGAACTCAATGGTATTTTAATTTCCGGCTTTGTAGCCCCTGATTTAAAAAAAGCTGTGTATCCTCCCTCATTGATCAATGAGCTTAAAAGGCTTAACTACCATATCGACGTGGATTCTGAAAAAGGTCATCAATCAATGGAATTGTTTATTGATGACTTAAACAGAGTTCTCGAGGCTAGAATTGAGACCTATCGTTATCTATGGGACAAGGAGGACTGGGATCTTTTCATGCTGGTTTTTACGGGTACAGATAGACTTGGACACTTTTTATGGAAGGCTTATGAAGACAATACCCATCCGTACCATAATACCTTTCTGCGATATTTTAATACTATCGATGAAGTGATTGGAGAGATTGCATGGAGAATCCGACCTGAGGATTCATTGGTTATCCTTTCCGATCATGGGTTTGAACGGATGAAGAAAACCATCTATATAAACTACTATTTAAGAAAAACCGGTTTTCTGAAGCTAAAAAAGACTCCTGACACAAGCTACAATGATATAGATGAACAAACTCGGGCATTTGCCCTTGAGCCAAATAGGATTTATTTGAATACAGCTACCAAGTACCCTCGAGGCAGCATAAAGGAAAAGGACAGAGAGGCTGTTATTGGTGACTTAATCGATGCCTTTAATGCCCTGGAGGTTGAAGGCGAGAAGGTGATAAATCAAGTCTATAGGAAAGAGGAGATCTACACAGGTCCCCTTCTCGACCGAGCCCCAGACCTGGTTTTGATCTCTAATACAGGGTTTGACCTAAAGGCCCGTCTACAGGCTGAAACGCTTACGGAAACCACCATCTTTACAGGAAAACATACAAGGGATGACGCCTTCTTAGTTGTTAAAAGCCCTGATGCCTGTTATGTCCCTGAAAATCCAAGCGTTTTTGATGTGTTCGGGATTCTGGAGAGTCTTGGATAGGAGGATATTGTGCTTTGATGAAAAATCTGCTCGAACAGTTTGAGGAGAAGATTGAATAAAAACCGTTCACTTTTCAAGTTTAGATGGCATTTTAAAAATTTGCCCTTGACAAGAAACGACCACTCATATATAAAGTTCAAGTCATGAACCATGCTTATGAACAGGAAATCCACTACCGCCTGCTAAAGGTGTTGAGCCAGGATCCCCAGCTCGGTCAGCGTGATATTGCAAAAAGAATGGGTATCAGTCTTGGCAAGGTGAACTACTGTATTTCTGAACTTGCGGCTAAAGGTTTGATAAAGATCACCCGCTTTAGGAGCGCCAAGAACAAAATCCCCTACACATATGTGCTAACCCCGAAGGGTCTGGAAGAAAAGGGGAGACTGACGCTCAGGTTTTTGAAAAGGAAGCTATTGGAGTACGAAGAGATAAAGAAGCAGATAAGGGAGCTTCACTATGAGGTTGAGGAGAATAGTCTTGACAATCCCGGTAGCGAACTGAGTTCTTCTGTGAAAAGCATTATTTAAACCTAAACAAACATAAGTCATTGTAATTACTGATAATTTATCCGCTACTGGCATGTAACCCAAGGGGCGGAGCTGTATCAAGCTGAGGCTATGAGAGCTTTATATTAGGACACAACCTTATGGACGAAAAAGACATAAAAAAGATTGAAGAAGTTTTTAAACATCATATCGGTATCTTGTCCGAGGGTTTCCAGCACAAGCTGGACATTGTGGCTGAAGGACATCAGATGTTATCCGAAAAGCTGGATCGTGTCGAAAGCCACCTTGAACAAAGGATTGACGGCGTTGAACAAAGGATTGACAGAGTTGAACAAAAAATTGACGCTGTAGCTACTGATCTTGCTGCTCATCGGGCCGATACAGAGAGTCACAGGGCAGGGTACCGAATCAGTGAGAGCAGAGATTAGGTTTAGGTTGGTAAATGAAAATAGCCTGCCTGACAACCTCTTAGCCTGGATGGTAAAGTGTTATTTATTCTTCTCACGCCTCACGCTTTATGGCCTTTATAACCTTGAACCTTGTAAATAAAGGAGTTATCATGAAAGCCCTCATTACAGGCATTACA
>JBAZOX010000168.1:0-5906 GCA_041648535.1 Desulfobacteria bacterium
GAGACCAAAAGTACATTCTTGAACAAGGGGACTGCATATATTTCGAACCTGAGTTTCCCCATGGGGGTCGTGGCTGTAATGATTGTACTGCAAAAGTTCTAGCGGTAATATACAATCCTTAAAAATCAACACAGATGGATTTCCCTTTTTCTCGTTCCTGTTTTTGTTCTTTTTCCTACTCGTTTTATTCCTCTTATTACACTTCTAGCTCATTTCAAAATAAATTCAGGGTTTCAAAAAAAACAGAGTAGCCGCTAATAAGAGCGGCTACTCATATCGTTCTTAGTTTTAAGCACCAAAAAATTGGTTCAGATGTCTCGATATTTCCCGGGAATCTCCTTAAAATAAAAAGACTTTAAGGAAGTTTCCAGGGGTCAAAAGTCAACAAAAAAAGAGAGGCTATCGGTAGGTCTTCCACTCCTTGACCGATAACCTCCCCGGCGCAAAAAGAGGTATATACCCCTCTTTGCATTTAGGAAACATTAGCAAACTTTTTTCATAAAATCAAGACCGAAAGAAACTTATTCTGGAGGAGAGGGGAAATAAGCTGTGATTTTAGATAGGAAAAGACTGATAGGGAATAAGTTTCCGATTATCATTTTTAAGGTCTTAAAGGATGAAGTAGATGATTTTTTAAAAATAGTAGAAGAACCGTCAATAGACGGGAAAATTTGCGAGGGGAAAGAAATCCCTCTATCATTTTATCCGATCGTCGGTCTCTCCTTTTTAAAGGCGATAGACTTAGGTAGAGAGCTTATGGCTGACTGGGCTAAAGATACTATCATGCACGGTGAACAGGGATTCGAACATTACCGTCCTCTCTTAATCGGTGAAACTTTGAGGATCGAGGGTGAGATCACCGATGTTTATGAAAAAAAGGGGAAACGACCTTTTGATGTTATAACAATTGAATCTATCGGAAAAGATGGAAAAGGCACAAAGGTATTTCTTAGCAGATCCGTTATCTTGATATTTAAGTGAGGAGTCGAGGTTATGCAAAAATCAAAACCATTTTTTGATGAGGTTGAAATAGGCACTGAGATACCCCCTCTGGCAATAGGCCCTGTTGATCGAAACAAAATTATACAGATGGCCATATTACTGAAGGATCCAAACCCTATCCACCTTGACAGGGTTTATGCCAAAGAAAGAAACCTCCCTGACATTATACAACAGGGCCCATTTAATATGGCTTCTCTTTACAGGGTACTTACAGAGTGGCTTCACTCTCCATCGGATATAAATAAGATTCATATGAGGCTCGCAAATAACGTCTTTCCGGGCGACAGGTTGACCAATAGGGGCATGGTGAAGCAGAAATACGTAAAAGATGAACAAAACTATATCGTATGTGAGATATGGCAGGAAAACCAAAACGGAGTTAAGACTATCACTGGAGAAGCCACAGTGATTTTTCCAATAAAGGGTTAAAGACTTCCATGAGAGTTTAATAAGGAAGGCTTAATAAAAAAACAGACGTATGGAGGCCAGTTATGAAGGAATACGGTTTTGACGAGATGACCGTTGGATCAATTCTTGAGGATAAGGCGAAGACAAATAAAGGTCGAGTAGTAGCCCGGTTTAAAGATATCACCGTCACCTATGATGAGTTGAACAATACGGCAAACAGGGTGGCTAATGCTTTATTGGAGACCGGTGTCAAAAAGGGAGATATGGTTTGCATGATGCTGCCGAATTGTCTGGAGTATCTATATGTATGGTTCGGGCTGGCTAAAATAGGGGCTGTAAAAGTTCCTATAAATACCGCCTATAAAGGGGATCTGCTGGAATATATAATCAATAACTGTGATGCTGAAATAATCGTTATAGATCAGCAGTATCTATCAAGACTCAAGTTTATAGAAAGCGGGCTTCCCAAACTCAAAAAAGTGATAATTTGCCCCGGCGCAACTGAAGAGAAATCAGAAACTCCCGATATGAAGTTTGAAAATATACCCTATGACATATTGCTGGACAGCCCTTCCACTACCCCTATGGTTGAAATCAAGCATACAGACCCGGTAGCTATACTATACACTTCAGGAACAACCGGCCCGTCTAAAGGGGTTGTCATGTCACATGCCCATTTCTATTATTACGCAAGGCAAGCCGTAAAGTATCTGGGATTACGATCAGACGATATTCTTTACACAGTTTTACCCCTCTTCCATATCAATGCACAGGGAGTTACTGCGTTTGGCGCTATTCTGGTGGATACTCAATTTGCCCTGGGCGATAGATTTAGCGCCAGTAAATACTGGGACGAGATTAAGAAATACAATGCTACCCAGTTTGACTGCCTGGGGGCTATGTTAAATATCCTCTGCGCCCAGCCAAAAAGGGATGACGATGCTGATAATCCGGTTAGACTTTGCTTTACAGCCCCGATACCTGTAGAGGTCTATGATGAATTTCGAACAAGATTCAATCTAGAAGTGGTTGAAGGGTATGGTGCAACAGAAAGCAACCTGGTTCTATGTAACCCCTTAGACGCCCCAAAGCTGGGATCCATGGGAAAGGTTACGGAAGGTTTCGAATGTATCATAGTCGATGATGATGATAATGAGGTGCCAACAGGCGAAACCGGAGAGCTGTTAATTCGACACAATGTGCCCTTCAGTATGATGTCTGAGTATTATAACATGCCGGACAAAACGGTTGAGGCATGGAGGAACCTGTGGTTTCACTCAGGAGACAGGGCATATGTTGATGAGGAAGGATATTACTATTTCGTAGACAGGAAAAAGGAAGCTATCAGAAGAAGAGGAGAAAATATCTCTTCGTTTGAAGTGGAAAGGGTCGTAAATAAGCATCCTAGGGTAGTTGAATGTGCTTGTGTGCCGGTTAAATCTGAGTTTATCGAAGATGAGGTTAAAATAGTTGTCGTGCTTAAAAAAGGTGAGACGTTACCTCCTGAAGAATTAATAGCCTTTTGTGAGGATAGGATGGCATACTTTGCGGTGCCAAGATATGTTGAGTATGTTGACAGTCTTCCAAAAACGCTTACAGAAAAGGTAGAGAAGTACAAGCTTATTCAGGAAGGCGTCAATGAAAATACCTGGGACAGAGTGGAAGCAGGGTATAAGCTAAAAAGGTAGAAACCATATATTTAGCCCGGTTAAATAGCAGTAGAAAGGAGTCTTAAGATGAAACAGGCATTAGAAGGCATAAAAGTATTGGATTTAACACATTTGGAAGCCGGTCCTTCCGGCACTATTTTGCTGGCTTTGTTGGGCGCAGAGGTGATCAAAGTGGAAAGACCTGAAACGGGAGATGAAGGAAGGTGGCTTCTAACGGAAAAACCCGGGCTTGATTCTTATTATTTCATGAATCTAAATGCCAACAAGAAAAGTATAACCTTGAACTTGGCTAATGAAAAAGGGAAAGGGATATTTAAAGAATTAATTAAAAAGGTTGATGTTGTAACGGAAAATTTTACTTATGGAACAATGGACAGGATGGGCTTGGGTTTTAAAACCTTAAGAGAGATAAACCCAAGATTGATATGCGCTTCTCTTAATGGATATGGGAACTATGGGCCCTATTGTGAATACCCGGGTTATGACTATACTACCCAGGCCATGGCCGGGGCAATGAGCTTCACGGGATTTCCAGACGGTCCTCCTCTCAGGTTTGGTCCAACTGTAGGGGATTGTGGCCCGGGTTCGATGTGGATGATAGGTATCCTGGCTGCCATAATTCAAAGGGAGACAACAGGAAAAGGACAGGACGTTGAGGTATCGATGCAAGATACACTGGTGCATTACCTGAGGTCTCTGTACTTCTATCATCACATTACCGGCAAGCCTTTACAGAGAACTGGCAATAGAGGTGCAGCGCTTGCCCCATGGAATACCTATGAAACAAAGGACGGCCATATAGTTATTTGTGCCCCTCTTAATCATCAGTGGGAAAATCTTGTTAGGCTGTTAGGAAGGGAAGACCTCCTGGAAGACGAGAGATTAAAAATGCCAATGGACCGTGGAAAGTATGCTGATGAAACCGATCCACTAATAGAAGAATGGACAAAAAAAAGGACTAAAAAGGAGGCTATGGATCAATTAATTAAGGCAGATGTCCCTTGTGGAATGGTTCTTGACACGGGGGAATTGCTGGAAGACCCTCACCTGCGAGCCAGAGAGATGTTTGTGGAAATTGAGTATCCTAAAAGGGGGAAATTCCCGGTTATCGGCTCACCAATCAAGTTGTCAGATTCACCGGTGAAGATGGAACCATCTCCACTATTAGGTGAGCATAATGAAGAGATATACTCAAAGCTACTGGGTTATAACAAAGAGGATATTACCAGATTGGAGGAGGAGAAGATAATATAGTATCCCCCTTTGTTTTGCCTTGTAGCGCCTTGGATGGGAAAGGAGGTGATTTGGCGATGTAGATATAAATTGTATCACGCGGTACTAAAAACTTCAACTAAATCCCTATAACTTTTCAGGAGGTACAAACAATGAAGAAGAAAATCATACTTTTCTTAATGGTACTCATAGTGGGATGTGCCTTAGTTCTTGCGAGCCAAACTCCATCCCATGCGGGGACTGAGGTGTTTAAATGGAGGATGGTGACATCGTGGCCAGCCGGTATACCCTTATATGCCGCTACTGTGAAGTTTGCCGAAAGACTCAAAGCGGTAACCGGTGGAAGGCTTGATATTACTGTTTACCCCGCTGGTGCGTTGGTACCAGCTATGGAAGTATTCGATACTGTGAGTAAGGGCACGGCTGAGTGTGGATCTAGCTGGTCCGCTTATTGGATTGGCAAGAACCCTGCCACTGCGATGTTTGGCTCAATGCCTATGGGCCTTAACACAAATGAATATTTCCTGTGGCTTTATCACGGTGGGGGATTGGAATTATGGAGAGAGCTTTACGCTAAGTATAATATGGTCCCTTTTCCAATGGCATCACTTGGTCAAGAAATCGGTCTGCAATCGAAGAAGCCGGTTCGATCAATCAAAGATTTAAAAGGATTAAGAATAAGATACGTAGGCTGGGCTGCAGAAATCATGTCTGGGCTGGGTGCGTCCGTGAGCCCCCTGCCTGGGGACGAATTATATACAGCTATGGAGAGGGGTGTGCTGGACGCATGCGAATTCAGCATTCCGTCCCTGAACGTGATGGTAGGTTTGCACAAGGTTACTAAGTACATTGTTATGCCAGGGTGGCACCAGCCAGGGTCCATATGCGAATTAATGGTAAATAAAGACGCATACAATAAACTCCCTGACGACCTGAAGGCAGCCCTTGACTCGGTGAGTATGGCATCCATGATTTGGAGTTATGCGTACATGGAAACATTAAATATTGCGGCAATAGAAAAAATGCAAAAGGCTGGTCTAAAGGTTACACAGCTAGGCGCTGAAGACTTGAAAAAGATAAAAGTTGCATCCGAGGCACTAAAGGACAAGCTGGCTGCAAAGGATCCCTTCTTTGCAAAGGTACTGAAGTCTCAGAGAGATTTCGTAAAGGGCTATGCACCATGGCGAGAAATGAAAAAGAGTTTAGATTGAGTTGGAGAATTTGGCGCTGGATTGTATGAGTAGCTTCCTAAAGCTAAATTAGGAGGCTACTCAATTTAAAAAATGGAGGGAAGGATGGAGAGAATCAAAAGCTTTATCAATACCATTGATGCTATCAACGATTGGACGGGAAGGATATTTAGCTGGCTCATTATCCCTATCATAGTTATAGTAGTCTATGAGGTAATATTAAGAAAGGTATTCGATGCGCCAACTATATGGGCCTTCGAGTTGACAACCATTCTCTATGGGGTTCATTTCATGTTGGGAGTACCACATACCCTTCTTCACAAGGGACATGTATCTATAGATTTAATTTACTCACGTTTTTCCCCAAAGGTACAGGCCTACATTGATGTCGTTACCTATATTC
>JBAZOX010000169.1:0-5903 GCA_041648535.1 Desulfobacteria bacterium
AATTCATTTTAAACCTCTTTAATTCTTGGTACGGTTAGGTTTAAATAAAAAGGCGCCTTTCTCTTTGCTCCTTACATTCCTGGAGATTCAAGAAAGACGCCCTCATAATTATCCCTTTGTGATTAGGGTTTACAAACTTATATCTATCATTCAACCACACACTTCCCTATACCTCAATTATCAGGCAAAATCCAGTCTTTTTTGAACTCTTTTCATTAGGCAGTACAGGTGGGTAAATTTTACAAAAACTATAGCTGGTTTGAAGTTGGTTGCGAGGGTGGGGGGGGTAGGTAAGCAATAAAAAACCGACGGAGAACCGACTGGCTTGAATTTACTCAGATCGTGGAGATTTTTCAAGACAGTTTCTACCTGGTCCCGATCAAGGGGTGGATAGCGTTTTCCCATTAGGAGGCTTGTGCTAAATGGAAGGGAATAAATTCCTTAAAAACGAATTTACGCGGAAACTGTCTAACAGACACCAACGCTTTTATAAGATAATAAATTAACCAATCGTGCATAGGTGCACGGCGGGAGAGTAATTGAGGTATAGATTCTTCATCATTGGTATCAAGAACTGTTTCAATATAGCTCAAAACAACCTCTTTCATTTTCTGCTTCAGTTGCTCAGGCGATTCGGCTTCAATTGCCAAATTAAAATCAAGACAAAGGCCAAAACAGCAGTTATCCTTTCTTTGATAGCCATAACACCGTAAAATAAGATTGTCTGGTTTTATATTTGCCATAAGCTGCCCCCCCCACCATTTAGGGTTTATGGTAGTTAATAATATTGTAGCCATGTCTATAATATAGGTATCTCTTAAAAATAAGCAAGAAAAAAGTGGGTTTAGGATGTGTCAAATCTTTCCCCTTTACAAACTGGGGAATGTGTGGAGTGGGGATCCGAAAGATGTCCCTAATACCCCTAATACCCTAAAGATCGTTAGCGCCTTCACCGAAATTTATTGTCTATATATTGTGACAGACCGCAATGTTTCTACCATATATTGTATTTTTGTCTTGACTTTGTCGATTTTCTTGCTATAAATCAAGAAAGGCCTAGATATTAGTAAAATAACATTGGATTTTTTGTTTGACAAAATCCAGTTGCTTGTGTAGATAGTGATTTATTTGTAAATATACGTGGGCGATTAACTCAGCGGGAGAGTGCTACCTTCACACGGTAGAAGTCACTGGTTCGAACCCAGTATCGCCCACCAATAATTTCAGTGGCTCATGGAAAGCTTAGAATTTTGTCATTTCGAGGAGCAATAGCAACGAGAAATCTTAATGGTTTTAATCTGTTCAAGATTCCTCCTGGAGCCTGCCCTGAGCAGAAAGACAAGATTCCTCACTTCGTTCGGAATGACAGGTGAAGGGTTCGGAATGACAGGCGAAGGGGTTGAAATGACACTATTGCCAGTTTTTAGAGGTCTCATTCAGTAATGGTACTTTTTCAAAGCTTTCACAGTAATGGCATTTTTTAGAACACGGAGGAGGATTAAAATCATGAAAACGAGAGGAGGGTTCTTATAGTGGCAGAACAAATTATTAAAGGTTTTACGCTCCAAAGCAGTGGTGATCCTTCCTTTTTATCAAAGGAGGAAGATACTATCCCAGAGGACGAACCTCCCAGTTCCGCCGGGGAGGCTCAAAGTGTAGCCAGTAAAAAGATTGAATCGAGGTCAAATCTAAGGCTTGTCTTCAGCAGGGAGGAAGATGATGATTCATGGAGAGGCCTTCTGGCTCGAAGTATTACCAAGGCGGTAGATCTGCCTAAACAGCTGTGTATGGATCCCATCACAGTCCACGATGTTACTCGCCGTTATCCTATGCGTATCAATCCCTATTATTTAGGTCTTATCAAGGAAACCAATGATCCCATATGGCTCCAGGCAATTCCTGATTTCAAGGAACTCAATGACCCTCTTGGTCTTGAGGATCCCCTGAATGAAGAAGAACAGAGTCCTGTCCCTAACATAACCCATAGGTATCCAGACAGGGTTTTGTTTCTCGTTTCCAGCCAATGTGCGATGTATTGCCGCTTCTGTACAAGGAAGCGGAAAGTTGGACGGTC
The DNA here is from genome assembly GCA_041648535.1 of Desulfobacteria bacterium. Lineage (GTDB taxonomy): Bacteria > Desulfobacterota > UBA8473 > UBA8473 > UBA8473 > UBA8473. Next base: position 2,075 of record JBAZOX010000169.1, read on the forward strand.
CTTGACTGTGACGGAAGAGACTATTGCTTTGGGTATCGAATACATCGGGAGGCACAGAGAGGTGAGAGACGTTCTCCTTTCAGGAGGGGACCCACTATTGCTTACAGATAAGTCCATAGAACACATATTAAAGGCATTGAGACAGATCCCACATGTGGAGATCGTCCGAATCGGAACAAGGGTTCCCTGCACTCTTCCCCAAAGGATTACGCCAAGACTGGTCAATATGCTCAAAAAGTACCATCCTCTTTACATTAATACCCACTTCAACCACCCCATTGAGATTACTCCTGATGCCGCAAATGCCTGTGGACGTCTTGCTGATGCGGGTATCCCGTTGGGCTGTCAGACTGTCCTCCTTCGGGGTGTTAACGACGATGCAGCCATTATGAAGCAGCTCATGCAAAGACTCTTACGCATCAGGGTTAGGCCCTATTATCTTTACCAGGCAGATTTGACACAGGGTACCGGGCATTTCCGAACCCCAATTGACAAGGGGCTTGAGATTATCGAGGCCTTGAGGGGACATACGTCAGGGCTTTGTGTGCCGACTTTTGTTGTAGATGTTCCAGGGGGAGGGGGAAAGACACCTCTCCTTCCCAACTATCTCCTGCGAAAGGAAGATGATACCCTGGTGCTAAGGAATTATGAGAATAATGTTTATTCGTATCCCTTTGCGACAGGAGAGGGAGAAATTAAAACAGACAATACGGCTGCCAGGGAAGGTAATCATGAGGATTGGAATTACTTTTAATCTCAGGAAAAGCTATGAACCTCAGGATTCCGATCCCCCAGATCGTTATGTGGAATTCGATTCGGAAGAGACTATCGAGGCTATTAGGACAACCCTGGAATGCCTTGGTCATGATGTAGTGCTGATCGGGGACGTAGAGAGTCTCCTTCCATTTTTACCGACTTCTGAACTAGATATGGTCTTCAACATCGCTGAGGGCATGGAGGGCCGTTCCAGGGAGGCTCAGATTCCTGCCATACTGGAGGCATTTTGCATTCCTTATACCTTCTCCGACCCTTTGACCCTTGCCCTGTCTCTCCATAAAGGCATGACTAAGATGGTTGTAAAAAGTGAAGGAATTCCTACACCAGATTTCTACTTGGTGGAAGAGATTGGAGAGGTTAATGGCAATTTACCATTTCCTCTCTTCATCAAGCCGGCATACGAGGGAACGGCAAAGGGGGTCGATACCAGGTGTCTGGTGAAGGATATTGATTCCCTTCATCGAGAGGTTTCAAGGCTTCTTTCCCTTTATCGTCAGCCAGTTCTGGTGGAACGCTATCTTCCCGGCAAAGAGTATACAGTGGGAATTCTAGGGACAGGGAGGAATGCCAGGGTTTTGGGTATGATGCAGGTGATTGTTCGTGACAAAAACCAGGGGAATATCTACACCCAGATTGCCAAGGAGGAATGTGAGGATCGGGTTACATATATTCCTGGTGAAATGACTCCATTGGAAATAAGGCAACAGATAGAAAATATTTCTTTGAAGGCGTATCAGATTTTGGGGTGCCGTGATGCCGGAAGGGTTGATATCCGTTGTGATGAATTAGGCAACCCCTATTTCTTAGAGATTAATCCCTTGGCCGGCTTACATCCCACGCATTCGGACCTTTGCATTATAGCCAATCAGGTGGGAATGAGCTACACGGAACTAATAGAGGCGATACTTGCTTCGGCTGTTGACCGAGGTAAGATATGACTGTAGAGAGAAGGACAATTGGCATTGCATATAACGAACCGGTCTTAACAGGGCATCCCTTTTCAGAGGCATCCCTGGATGTCCTCTCTCAGGTGGAGGCTGTGGAAAATGCTCTTGGGGATATTGGCATTTCATCTGTTCGCATCCCTTTCACTAAGGAGGTAGGTCTATTCGTCCAAAGGGTGGATGAAGAAGGGATAGAGATGATCTTCAACCTATGCGAGACCATTGACGAAGACCCTCGATTTGCCGGACATCCTGCGTCGGTCATGGAGCTTATTGGAATACCCTTTTCGGGATCACCTTCCATAGCTCTGATGCTCACAGCCGACAAGCTCTTGACTAAACGATTACTCAAGGCAGGGGGAATAAAAACCCCCAAGTACCGGTTTTACGACAACGTGACCTCCTTTTTTCCTCATACTCTGAATTATCCTGTTATTGTGAAACCAAGGTTCCAAGAAGCCAGTATCGGTATAGACCAGGATTCACTATTTACAGATGAAGACCAACTACGGAAAGGGCTTCCAGAATTCTACGAGCGTTTCGGGCCGGTTTTAGTGGAGGAATACATCGAGGGAAAAGAGTTCAACGTCTCCCTTTTAGGTTATCCTTTAGGGCGGGCGCTTCCTGTTGCAGAGATAGATTTTTCAAATTTCCCTGAAAGCCTATACCCCATTGTAGGTTACCGTGCCAAATGGGACATTGAATCCTTCGAATACCACAACACACCAAGAAGGTTCCCAGAGTGGCTTCCCAATGATCTGATGAGAAAAATGGAGAGGGTTGCCCTTGATTGTTTCCGTATTTGCATGCTAAGGGATTATGGTCGGATCGACATAAGAATCGATAGTAAAGGAAAAATATATGTCCTTGAGGTCAATGCTAATCCGTGTTTGAGTCCGAATGCTGGTTTTGCGGCAGCCATTGATAAAGAAGGAATGACATACTCTGATTTTGTAAAAGATCTTTTAGACTTTATGACCGAAAGGGCATCAAGATATGGTTATAAGACCCCTTGTCCTTAAGGACATATCTGATATATTGCGTCTCATCGAAGGCACAAGAACCTTTAATGAAATGGAGATTCAGGTAGCTGAGGAGGTAATGGATGATGCCCTCCGCCATCCGGAAAAAAGCGATTACCATATCTTTTGTGCTGTAGATGCCTCTGACTCGCCAAATGGATATATCTGCTTCGGCCCAATTCCTATGACGCAGGACAGATATGATCTCTATTGGATTGCTGTGGATAAAACGGCATCCAGACAAGGTGTTGGACGGAAACTTCTGGAATTTATGGAGGCAAATCTTCTGAGGAAAGGACCGGGGCGTGTTTATGTAGACACATCTTCAACCCCCCCCTACAAGGCAGCAAGAGCTTTTTATGAAAAGCACGGCTATCGGCTTGTGTGTGCACTTGACGATTTTTATAAGAAGGGTGACCATAAAATGATATTCATGAAGGAGCTTTAAATCATTATTTCTCCTTTTACGCTCCTTTTTCCCTTAAATACCTTGTTATCAATGCCTGACCCCATGACTGTCCTCGTGTCCCCAGTTCGATTCTGTGTCTCGGCACCATTAGCATTAAGGGGTAAGCTATTCAATTGCTCACCCCTTTTTTCTTTCTTGTGAAAAAATTTAAGTTGTTTTAGAACCAACATTCCTCTGTCCCTTGAGTGCTTGTCATTCCGAGTGAAGCGAGAAATCTTAAGATTTCTCAGTTGTGCTGCTCCTTCGAAATGACAACTTTCTTTTTTTCGTTAACCATGATTGCATCCTATTTGAGCAAAGAGATTGGGCTTTCGATGGCGGAAATAGCGAGGAATTTAGGAGCAGGGTGCCTCAGCGATGGGAATGGCAATTAGGAGTGTGGGGGCAAAGGAAAAAAGCGATAATTTTGGACAACGTCCCTCTATCTTTCCTGCGGGGTCGGATTTTGGTCATTCTATAAAGAATTTTTCATAAAGGGGTTTTTCTACAGGCTCAACTGCCGGTGTGGTCGAGTAGCCCCAAGGAACCTCCCCTTAAGGCTCTCACAGAACCGGACGTGAAACTCTCGCCTCATCCGGCTCTTATCATTCAACATTTTGCACATACCCGATTCCAGT
>JBAZOX010000170.1:0-5899 GCA_041648535.1 Desulfobacteria bacterium
CTCTGTTTTCCATAAGCTGGGCTATATGGGTTGTCTTGCCACCCGGTGCGGAGCAGGCATCGAGCACCCTCTCTTCTGGTTTGGGGGCTATAATGTGAGTCACCAACTGGGATGCCTCATCCTGCACCTGAAACAAACCCTTTTCGAAGGAAGAAAGTGCTGTAATGTCAGAAGCGCCTCTAATCTGTAACCCTTCATAGGAGCATGGGGTTAAAGATATCTCCTTTACGTTCGTTTCCAGCTCATAGAATAATTCTTGTCTTGATGTCTTTAATGTGTTGGTTCTGATAGTAATGGGCGGGGTCTCATTGTTGCTCTGGCAGAGATCGATAGTAGCTTCTAGCCCAAAGGTCTTCACCCATCTTTTCACCATCCAGAGGGGATGGGAATATACCACTGATATGTGAAATTCGGGATCTCTTTCAATATCAGGGTACTCTATCTTATCCCGTCCTCTGTCAACTGCCCGGAGGTTGGCATTGACAAAGCTCACTTTGCCAATATCTCCATAAAGTCCTGCCAGTTTTGCCGATTCATTCACGGCTGCAAAAGGTGGCACCTTGGTTAAAAAAAGGAGCTGATAAACCGCAAGCCTAATTATATTTAATATCCAGGGATCCAATTTGTTGGTGGGGATATTGGAAAACTGGCTTATAATCCAATCAATCCTTCCTCGCCATCGAAGGGTTCCGTACACCAACTCCGTAATGAAGGCTCTGTCCAGAGGGGTGAGGAAATTGCTCTTTCGAAGTGCGCTATCCAGAGAGATATCCGCATATGCCCCCTGGGTGTCTACCTTCTCCAATATCTCCAATGCTATCTGCCGGGCTGATTTTATACTTTTCCCCTCTGGATAACTTACCTTAAAAATAACTTCATTGCCTTTTTAACCTCACTCATATCCACCTGAGTGTTGAAACAGGGACCATAAGGGCGTTTGTTGAGTATTCCATAAACCGGAATAGGGTAACCGTCCTGAATACCGCTGGTGAGATCTCTCTCACAGGCGGTTGCAATAATTAATTCCGGCTTGTTCTCCACTACAATCCTTCTGGCAATGGTTCCTCCTGTGGCTATAGAAAGTTTCACACCATTCTCATCAGCTAATTCCACTAACTCCTTGATTTCACATCTTCCACACCTTTCACAGTTTCTTACATGTCCTGTAATCCTTACCTTACATTCATTGTCCTGAAGACAATGGGGCATCAATAGCAGCAGCCTTTCAGGCTTTACCTTAAAGGGTAAGGAAATAACAAGCTGATTGTTTATCTCAACAAAGGACTGCTGTATTCTTTCTTTTGGTATCCGTAAAACTCTGCCCAGAAATAGCATTAATGGAAATACTATTTGTACCACAGCCCCCCTTAATTTATAAGAAAGAAATATTTCTCTTCCCAAGACCACAGTTGAGATTAAGAGCGTTATGCCGGCTATTATTGCCAGGATTATACCCGACAGAACCCCCCCATAAATCAAAGGTAAACCATGGTAGATATTGGAGAGTCCTATATAAGGTACCCACCAGAGAAGAAAGGCTATGGCAAGTAAAATCAAACAGGAAAATGCCAGCAGACCTATAAACATCGGTTTTTGAGATTTGTCTGGCTTCTTTTTAATATCCTGCGATAAATTTGAATCCATTTTCACCTTAAAGTAGCCCCCACACTGATTTTGTGTTTCTGCCCTCTGAGAAAATCAGCGACCCCCATTTTCTTATGGTCCTGCAACTGGATTTCCTTTATCAAAAGAAACCCTTTGCCTGTAGAGATTGTTATACCTTTTTCATCTATCTCTGCAATGGTTCCTGGGACGATGTCATTCGAATCTCCTTCAAGGACAATGACCTTGAGAATTTTGAGTATCTTCCCCTGAAGGTGGGTAAAGGCACCAGGCCGGGGTGTCAGGGCTCTTATCAGGTTTGAGATTTCCTTAGCCCCTTTTCTCCAATCTATTAACCCATCTCCCTTTTTTAACATGGGGGACATGGTTGCCTTGGAGTGATCCTGGGTAACAGGTGTTATTATGCTACCTTCTTTTAACCTGTAGAGGGTTTCCAGTAACAATTTGGCCCCTGTGTTTGCCAATTTGTCATGGAGGTTTTCGGCAGTATCCCCCTCTTCGATCTCCACTTCTTTTTGAAGCAGGATGTCTCCTGTATCCAGCCCCTCATCCATAAGCATAGTGGTTACACCTGTCACCTTTTCCCCGTTGACAATAACCCAATTAATGGGGGCTGCCCCTCTATATCTGGGAAGGAGAGATGCATGCAAATTAATACAGCCAAATCGAGGGATTTTAAGGATTTCTTTTGACAGAATCTGACCAAAAGCAACCACAACAATCACATCTGGGTTTAATTCTTTCAATTTCGAAACAAAGAATTCATCTCTTATTTTTACAGGTTGAAATACAGTGATACCCTTGCATGCTGCGGTCTCTTTAACTGGTGGGGCTTTTAGCTTCCTTCCTCTCCCCTTAGGGCGGTCAGGCATTGTCACCACACCAACTATATTCTCTCCCGTTTCTATAAGGAGGTCAAGGGCAGGGATAGCAAAGTCCGGTGTCCCCATGAATACAATCTTCATATTTGAAATCTCTAATAGGCTACTTAAATTTTTTACTTAGCTTCTTTCTGAAGATACCCCTTTTCAATCTGCTGACCCTGTCTATTATAAGAATCCCGTCTAAATGGTCAATCTCGTGTTGGAAGGCAATAGCGAGTAAACCCTCTGCAGGTATTTCTTTCTCTTTTCCTTCAGGATCCAGGCCTTTAACCATAACCTTCTTTTTTCTCAAGACAGTCTCTTTAAAGTCTGGAACGCTTAAACAGCTCTCTTCTTCGGTACATTCACCCTCTCCCGAGATTATCTCCGGATTAATTAATACTATAACTCTTTCTTCCTTATGGGTTACATCAACGGCAATAATCCGAAGAGACTCACCAACCTGAGGGGCAGCTAAACCGACCCCAGGAGCGGCGTACATCGTTTCCACCATGTCATCTATTAGATTTTTTATCCTTTCATTGATCATCTCAACAGGTTTTGCCTTCCATGTGAGGATAGGATCAGGGTATGTCAGGATTTTTAAAATAGACATGTGACGACTCCCTTTTTACCCGAATTTCAGGTTATTTAATCACAGCATATTAATCGGGTCAACATCCACAGACAATGCAACCCCCTTCCCTTTTATCCTTAAAGGTGCTTCCTGCATTATCTGTCTTGCGAAAGAGTGAAGCAGATTTGTTTTCTTGCCCTTGATAAACATCTGCCATCGATACTTACCCCTTAACTTTTCAAGGGGAGCAATAACCGGTCCAAGTATCTCTATATACTTATGGTAATTGCTGTTTTTCCCTAACATGTCCTCACAAAGTCCCCCCAAATCCTCAGCGTATTCTGCTGTGTCTCTTTTACTGTTACCTGAAACCCTGAAGTTAATAAGGCGGCAAAAAGGGGGGTAGTTTAATTCTCTCCGAAAAACAATCTCTTCTTTATAGAAATTTGTAAAATCATGGAGTTTGGCCTGCTGTATGCTATAATGCTCGGGATTAAAGGTTTGGACAATAACCTTCCCCAGGAGTGTCCCCCTTCCAGCCCGGCCGGCTACCTGAGTCAACATCTGAAAGGTCCTTTCACCTGCCCGAAAATCAGGAAAACCCAGGGAGGTGTCGGCAGATATAACCCCCACCAGAGTTATTTTTGGCAGATCATGTCCCTTAGCGATCATCTGGGTACCAATAAGTATATCTATCTCTCCTGCTTCGAACTTCCCTAATATTATATAGTGAGATCTCTTTTTGGCAGTAGTATCTCTGTCCATCCTTGCAACCCTGGCATCAGGAAAAAGCCTCTTTACTTCTTCCTCTACCCCCTGGGTACCCAACCCAAACGATCGGACCCCCGGCTTTCTACATCCTGAACAGAGGTCTGGCATTTGTCTGGAATAATCACAGTAATGGCAATGGAGGGCATCCCCTTTGAGATGATGGACAAGGGAGACACTGCAGTTAGGGCATTTAATAATTAATCCGCACTCCTCACAGATAGCAAAGGTTGCAAGTCCCCGTCGGTTTAGAAATAAGAGAACCTGTTCTTCTTTTGCCAGAGTCTCTTCGATAGCTTTTCCCAATCTCTTTGAAAATATCAGACCTTTGCGGGAACTCTCTTTAACCTCATCTCTCATGTCTACCACTTCCACCAATGGGAGGGGCCTATTCTCGATCCTCTCGGGCAGACTCAAGGGGGTCAACTTGCCAGTTTTTGAATTATAATAGGATTCCAGAGAGGGTGTAGCTGAACCCAGAATCACCACTGCTTTTGCAAATTTTCCCCTTACCATTGCCAGATCCCTTGCACTGTATCGTAGCTTATCTTCCTGTTTGTAGGAAGTCTCATGCTCTTCATCTACAATAATTATCCCAAGATTTTCAAAAGGGGCGAAGATAGCAGAGCGAACCCCTATGGCTATCTTGACCTCCCCTTTCTTTATCCGTCTCCATTCATCGTATCTTTCCCCCTCCGATAGCCCACTATGTAACAGGGCTATGTTATTGCCGAATCGTGACTTAAAGCGACTCACTAACTGAGGTGTCAGGGATATCTCGGGAACCAGGACGATTGCTTCTTTGCCCAATCTTATCACATCTTCAATAGACCTCAGGTAGACCTCGGTCTTGCCGCTCCCTGTTACACCATGGAGGAGAAAAGGAGAGAACTTGCCGGAGTTGATTCCTTTAATAATCCTGTTTAAAACCTCCTGCTGTCTCTTCATCAACCTTGGTGGCGTATCCTGGCTATAAGCATATTCTGCGAAGGGATCACGATACACCTCTTCCTGGGACACAGAGATTAATCCCTTCTCCTTAAGCCTTTTAACACTGCCGGATGAATTGCCGAACTCTTTTTTAAGCATTCGAAAAGAGACCTTCTCTTTATCCCGTACAAATCTCAATATGGTGGCCTGTTTGGGTGCCTTTTTTTCCAATATGTCTATAGAGGAGGTAAAATCTTTTTTCGATAGGCTATCCCCTTCATACCTTACGAATCTCTCGGTTTTAGGTTTGATCCGTCTCCCCTTCTGTTTGAATTCTATATTAACCAGCCCTTCATCCCTTAACTTAAACAGTAGAGAACGGGGGTTATTTACAGTAAGCCTCTTTATAAGGTGCCTTAATGTAACACCTTTTCCCCCTGAAATTTCCTTTAATATCCGATAAGTTCCGTTAGGGACAGCATCCCTGACGGGATAAACAGGAGAGTCGCCATTGTATGAGGCGAGAATGCCTGTGCCTTTTTCAGTAAGGGAAAGTATTTGTAATGTCTCGATATTAATTCCCTTGGGCAGGGCAGTCTTTATCACTTCCCCTATAGGAGAGAAATAGTAGCTTGAGACCCAGCGGTAAAAGATTAACTCCTCTCTCCTAAATAGAGGGAGATCATCAAGGACATCAAGGACATCTTTGGTATCTTTGATCTCGATCTCTGAAGGGAACCCCAGGACATAACCGGTTATCCTCCTTTTGCCCAAAGGAACCAGCACCCTCTTGCCTACCTCAAGGTTGTCCCTTAAGTTTTCCGGTACCTGATAATAAAAGGTCTTTGAAAGTGGCAGACTTGGGGCTACTTCAACAAATCCTTTATCTTCCATCAGTTGTTTTGCTTTTACGACCAGAGTTTCCGGTATCATTGGGCATTTCAGAACTCATAAAATATCTTTCTGGTTTTTTCCTGGTTGTCCACAATATACAGAAGATCGAATCTTTTTAGTTCATTTATTAACTTGTTGAGTTCTTCCCTGTCAATATTCTTCATGCGGATATAAACCTGCCGATAGCCTTTCTCAGCATGTTCGTAGGATGTCATGATGCTAAGCATACTTCCCCCATAGGACC
>JBAZOX010000171.1:0-5830 GCA_041648535.1 Desulfobacteria bacterium
ATGATCTGGACTACGAAGAGACCAAAGACACCCCTTCCAGACATGCATTGGAAACAGCCAAGATTCTTGAAGAAAAAGGTATTGACCGCGAGATCATCAGGGCTATCAAGGCCCACAATGGGGAGGCATTGGGCATACAACGTGAGACCGATTTCGATTTCGCCCTAACCTGTGCCGAGTGCATAACTGGTTTGATCGTTGCTACAACTCTGGTTTATCCTGACAAAAAGATCACCGGTGTTAAAACCAAATCCATACTCAAGAGGATGAAGCAAAAGGAATTTGCCAGGGGTGTTGACAGGAAGCTTATCAGGGAGTGTGAGAAGCTCAATATCCCCCTGGAGGAGTTTGCAGAGCTGAGCCTCATAGCCATGCAGGGGATTGATAAGGAGTTAGGGCTGTAAATTCTCTGAATCCTGAAGATGGGTTACAAGCATTCTATGGATTAAAACATGATAGAAGAGAGAAAACTAAGAATAAAAGGCTTGCATTGTGCTGATTGCGTAAAAAAGATTGAAAGAACAATGTCATCACTCCGTGGCATACACGGGATAAAACTGGGTTTTAGCACGAGCAAAATGGATGTCAGATACGACTCAGACAAGATATCATCAGAGGAGATCCAATCAAAGATAAAAAGCATGGGATATGATATCCTTGAGAAGGAGTTCAAAGAGGAGAATATCTTTTCATTGAAAAATCGTGAATTTCTCTTTGCACTTGTGTCCGGGATTGCCTTATTTTCCGGCCTTTTTGTCTCTTTCTTAACTTCAGATCCTGTCGTTTTTACTATCTATCACCATATACTCCTCTCAGAGCCTTTCTTTGCCGTAGCCATAATTTTCGGAGGGTACTATGTAGCCCAGAGAGCAATAAAGGCACTCTTTAGCAGGACCTTTGTAATAGATTCCCTTATGATTATTGGCGCACTGGGGGCCATATTTATTGACGCTTTCGCTGAAGGTGCAGCAGTCTTATTCTTATTTTCTATAGCAGAGTTATTAGAAGACTATTCAGTTGAGCGATCCCGCCGGTCATTGAGGGAGCTTGTCAACCTCACACCCAAAGTCGCCTCAGTCAAAAGGGGAGATAGATTTACTGAAACCCCCATAGAGGAAATCAGGGTCGGAGATATTATCCTTGTAAAATCAGGAGAAAGGATAGGCGTCGATGGAGTAATTGTTAAAGGGGATTCCTCGGTAAATCAGGCACCAATAACCGGAGAATCTATGCCTCTCAACAAAGGCATAGGAGATATTGTATTTGCAGGCACAATAAACCAGGAAGGACGTTTAGAAGTAAAGGCAGCAAAGGAGGCAAAGGACAGCACCCTGGCAAAGATCATCGAACTGGTGGAATCGGCAGAAGAGCAAAAATCCCCTACAGAACGATTTGTAGACCGATTTGCCAAATACTACACACCCTTTGTTGTTGGAATGGCAGTATGCATTGCTGCTATCCCAATACTTATTTTTCATAAGTCTTTTGATGTCTGGTTCTACAAAGCGCTTCTCTTGCTTCTCATTTCCTGTCCATGTGCCCTCGCTCTGTCTACCCCCATTTCCATAGCCTCTGCCATAACAAGTGGTGCAAAAAATGGAGTCTTATTCAAAGGGGGTGTCTTCATTGAAAAACTGGCAAAGGTCGACACCTTTGCCTTTGATAAGACCGGTACTCTTACCGAAGGCAAACCAGTAGTAACAGACATAATACCGTTTAATAGCTATTCCGAGGAAAAGATACTCTCTATTGCATCATCCCTTGAATGCCTCTCAGCCCATCCACTTGGCAAAGCAATAGTGGAACGGGCAGAACAAGAGGGGGGTTCTGTAGAATGCGTAGATGACTTTATCGTAATATCCGGTAAGGGAATTCGGGGAAGAATAAATAATGAAATCTATATGGTGGGGAGCAAAGAGTTGTTCGATGCAAAAGCATTGTCAGGTTTGGATGAAACCCTTTCAAAACTTGAAGATGAGGCAAAAACCATAGTTGTCGTTGGGGGGGAAAACGAGGTAGCTGGGGTTATTGGGATAACGGATAAAATTCGGGATAACAGCAGGTACATGATTGAAAGCCTTCGCCAGATGGGCGTTAGACGAATAGTCATGATAACCGGGGACAATGAAAGGGTAGCTAAAGCAGTTGCAGCAAAAATCGGTGTAGATGAATACTATGCAGCACTCCTTCCAGATAAAAAGGCTTCCATAATCAAAGAAATTGGTGGGGAAAATGGAAGGGTGGCAATGGTAGGTGATGGTGTAAATGATGCCCCTGCATTGGCTACAGCTTACGTAGGTATTGCAATGGGAGCCGCCGGTTCTGATACTGCCCTGGAAGTTGCAAACATTGCATTGATGAACGACGACCTCTCAAAAATTCCTTACCTCTTGTCTTTAGGTCAAAAAACAATGGGCATAGTTAAACAAAATATAGTTCTCTCTATCGGAATCAAGCTCTTATTTGCCATTCTTGTATTCCCCGGTTTTGTAACACTCTGGATGGCCGTTGCCATCGGGGATATGGGCGTAAGTCTAGTAGTAATCCTTAATGCCTTAAGGTTGTCAAATGTTAGATAGCATCGAATGCTAATTCCAGATCACCGGCGTTAAAACCAAATCCATATTCAAAAGGATGAAGTAAAAGGAGTTTGCAGAGCTGAGCCTCAAAGCCATGCAGGGGATTGATAAGGAGTTAGGGCTGTAAAGAAGGGGGGGGAACTGATAAAACCAATTAACTACTTTCACAAGTATCGTAAATCATTGCTGTTCACATTTGGGTTTGTTCTTTCCATACTAATTGGAGCTATACGCTATCTAACCGGCCCGGAATTGGCATTATCAGTAATTTATTTAATCCCCATTTTTATAGTTACTATTTATGTTGGAAGATGGGCTGGAATAATTATATCTATTACCAGTGCTTCATCATGGCTCGCTGCAGATTTGATGATGCTGCATACTTTTTCAAATCCACTAATCCCCTATATTAATGAGACATTCAGGTTGACTGTCTTTCTGGTTATTACTTTTATCCTGTCAGAATTAAGTAATACAATTGAGAGGCAAAAAGAGCTGGCTATGATTGACCCCCTGACTCAGATAGCCAACAGGCGTGCTTTTATAAAGTTATCCCGTATTGAAATAAAAAGGGCTCGCAGATTTAAACATCCCCTGTCTGTTGCATATATAGATATCGATAATTTCAAATATATAAATGATAATTTTGGTCACAGCGTAGGAGACAATCTGTTAAGTTTAGTAGCTGAAACTATTAAGGATACCACCCGTGAAACAGACCTAACCGCCAGATTAGGAGGAGATGAATTTGTTATCCTGATGTCAGATACAGAAGCCGAATCAGCATATTTAGTTGCAAATAAAATACAGAAAAAATTTTTACATCTTATGCAGGAGAATGAATGGCCTGTAACATGCAGTATCGGTCTCGTTACATTCAATTGCTCACCCGGTAGCATCGATGATTTAATCAAAGAAGCAGATAATACAATGTATTCTGCCAAGCAAAACGGAAAAAACATGATTAAACATAAAATAGTAAAAGGATAGAAAGAATTTATTGCCAAACAGAGTTTGGCATACTAAATTTTTTTATTTACGTCATACAATGAAAATAAAATCAATATTGACTTTATATAAAGAAAATAACCTTGAGTTAGAATCAACGAGCAGCCTGGTGCTGGATTATTTGAATTCTCTTGCTATAATTGAAGATGATACTATACAAAAGAAACTTCTAAAAGAGGTAATTCAAAAATATGTTATTTTAGAGAAAAAGGTAGACTCTCTGCTAAAGAATACCCTGCCAGCAAAGGTCGCAGAAGAGATAAAATATGAAGGATGGTTCACTCCTCGGTCGTATAATTGTACTATATTGTTTTCTGATTTTGTGGGCTTTACCCGTCTATCGGAAAGAATTTCAGGTGAAGTATTAATAGGGATTTTGGATAAACTCTTCTCTGCCTTTGATAAGATAACAGCTCGTTTTAAAGGAACAAAAATAAAGACTATCGGTGATTCCTATATGGCTGTTTTTGGCGCCCCAGATGAATTTGAAGAACACGCTGTTATGGCGGTAAGAGCGGGGCTTGCCTTGTTAAAAGTTATTGAAACATTTAACGGAGAAAGCGACAAAGAGTTTCACATTCGCATAGGTATTCACACAGGCAAAGTAATGGCGGGGGTTGTGGGGGAAGAACGGATGCAGTTTGATGTCTTTGGTGATAATGTAAACACCGCTTCACGACTTGAGTCCTCAGGAGAAACCGGGAAAATTAACATATCAGAGGAAACATACCTGCAAACTCGTAATTTTTTCAAATTCGAGGAAAGAGGGAAAATAAGCTTAAAGAACAAAGATAGTATGAAGGCGTATTTTGTTATAAAAGAGCTATGATATAAGTTTATTAAGCACTGTAAACCTTGAAGGGAAACAAATGAATAGTCATGAAAAATATGACAGACCTGTCCAAATAGGAGAAGGAATTTATTGGGTCGGCTTCTATGAAGAAAAATCGAATCTGCATTGCAATCCGTATCTGATTGTTGAGGATGATAAAGCGGTTTTAATAGATAGTGGAAGCCGTCCAGATTTTGCTATAGTTTTAATGAAGATTTTACAGGCAAGTGTAGACCCAAAACAAATTGTAGCATTAGTTTATCAACACTACGACCCTGACTTATGTGGATCAATGCCAAATATGATTGATATCTGCGAAAATAAAAATCTTAAAATCCTTTCTGAAATAAACAACAATTTTTTTATAAACTATTATATTGACAGAGAAAAACACCATCTCTTAGACTCTATCGATAACCATGATTGCATGTTCACCTTTAATAACCGAACATTATTGTTCATCAAGACCCCTTATTCCCATAGCCAAGGAAGCTTCGTCACATATGATGTAAAAACCAAAACTCTATTTACCAGTGATCTTTTCGGCAGTTTTTCAACAAAATGGGATCTCTTCCTTAAATTGGATGATTATTGTATAGCTTGTGATGATTATAGCAATTGTAAAAATGAAAAGGATTATTGTCCTTTACCAGACATCCTTAAATTTCATGGGAAAGTGATGCCATGTAAAAAATCACTCAGGCATGCAATGAGTGAAATAAAAAAACTTGATATAAATATGGTTGCACCACAACATGGGAGTATATTACCAAACAGAAGGGACGTGTACTTCTTAATACAGAAATTAGAATACATGGAAGGGGTAGGGATCGATTCAATTCTTTAAAAACCTGCCAATCCACGGACGAAGGTTTATAGAAAGGAGATCAAATGTTATCAAAAGAGCATGGTCTGGTTTTGACAAATTTAGCTAAAATCGAAGTTGGGCTTTCAAAGATATATCAATGTTTATCTAAATGCCATAACTTTACAGATCCAGTCAAGAGGTTTTGGGAAACAATAGCAGAAGAAGAACTAATGCATGCTAAAGTGTTTAACGATATTCGATCAAAAGCCAATGTCGACAAGTCGTTCCAGCTTGATATTCCTATCGATAACGACCAACTAAAACTTTTTGTCAACAAGGTTAATAACTTATTGAAAGGGATAAAGGGGAAAGACTCAAAGGGGTTAGAAATTTATAAAACTGAGGCAGAAGCTTATAAATTTGGTGCATCTGTTGAAGGTAATCTTGATGAAGCCAATTTTTTTAGGCAAATAAAAGTTGATAATACAGAATTTACAAAAAAGATACAACAGATTGATAATGCCACCAAAAAACACCGCATGATAATGGTTAATTACTCCAGAGGCATAAAATAGAAAAATAGAAACGGGAGTAGACTTCGGG
>JBAZOX010000172.1:0-5799 GCA_041648535.1 Desulfobacteria bacterium
CGGCTTTGCCTTCGGAGGTGGATTAGAGCTGGCTCTGGCCTGCGATATAAGAGTAGCATCCTCCAATGCGGTCATGGGATTGACAGAGACCAGTCTGGCCATTATCCCTGGGGCAGGCGGTACCCAACGTTTGCCCAGGGTTGTAGGTATATCAAAGGCCAAAGAGCTTATATACACAGCCAGGCGTATTACTGCGGATGAGGCATTAGCCTGCGGTTTGGTAAACCAGGTAGTGGAGCCCGACAAGTTAATAGATGTCTGTATGGAGATAGCCCACAAGATTGCTGAGAACGGTCCCATCGCTGTGCAGCAGGCAAAATTTGCTATCAATAAAGGGATGGAGTGCAGCCTCGATATTGGTCTTGGTATAGAAGCCCGGGCTTATGCCATAACAATACCCACAGAAGACCGTATTGAAGGGCTTAATGCCTTTAAAGAGAAGCGGAAACCGGAATACAAGGGCAGATGAAGACTGACCTTCGTCCTCTAACAGCAAGCTTAAGCTTGCTGTTGATAAGCTTGCTGTTGATAAGCTTGCTGTTGCCGAAATCAGAATACAAGGGCAGATAAAAGACTGACAAGGAGGTTTTAATTATGGAATTGAAATACCCTAAAAAGGTCAGGCTAGGGGATATAACCGTGCGGGATGGGTTTCAGCATGAAGAACACTTCATACCTACAGAGGCAAAACTCTTTTACCTGGAAGAGTTAATCCTATGCGGCTTCAAACGCATGGAGGTAACCAATTTTGGTAATCCAAAAGGGATGCCCCAGTTCAAGGACGCGGATGAGTTAATGAAACAGTTGCGGGGAAGCAAGAAATTAGCCAAGGCCGGTATTAACTGGGAGGAAATAGAACTCACAGTGGTCACCATAAGGGAACAGGCAGTGGACAGGGCAATTGAGGCCAGGAAAGAGGGCTGGGGCCCTGACCGTATCCTGATGATGGTCTCTACAGATGAACAGCACCACTTTGCTAACTCCGGCACATCACTGCCGGCATATTGGAAAGAGGCCGAACGGTGCATAAAAAAGGCAGCAGATGCAGGGATCAAGATGTGTGGGTGTGTCAGTACTATCTGGGGAAGCCCTATCTCCGGGCCTACAAAACTGGAAGATGCTGTGGAATTCTCTAAACGATGGCTGGATATAGGTGCTGCAGACATAGAACATGCGGATCACGACGGTTCAGCACCTCCGAATCAGGTTTACCGTTATTATTCCATGGTATTGGATGCGATGCCGAATACAGACCTCCACGTGGGCCACTTTCATGTAACACGGGGTTGGGGATTAGCCAATGTATTGGCTGCCCTTCAGGCTGGTATTGACATATTTGAGGGAACCATTGGCGGTCTGGGAGGCCAGCCTGCCAACTTCATCGATGGCGTTCCTGTTACAGGGACCGGGGCATATTACTACAATGACCCTAACATGGTTGGTTTGACTACTATAGAGGACATGGCGGTCATGATGGACGAAATGGGTATAGAGATAGGGATAAACGTAGATCGTCTCCTGGAGTTGGGCACCATGATGGAGAAGACCATAGGACGTCGCCTCCGTTCTGAAGCAATCCTGAACGGCAGGATTCCCAAAGAGCCCAGAGAGGAATTTAAACGAAAAGGGTTGGCAAAAGCCAAAGAAAAACTGGGCGAAAAGCCCGATCAGATTTATCCTGATGGCTGGTCGGAGAAAGCTCAGTATAAAGGGAAGTAAGAGGAGCAAGGAGGGATTGATATGTCAATGAAGGAGAGTGCAGCAAATTTCTGCAAGAATGTCTGCCCAGTTTGTACGACAGCCAGGAAAAAACAAAAGGGCGCTGCTTATTGGTTTGTCAAGAACGTAGATCGAAAGGTTTGCCCTTTTTGCAAGTCTTATGAAAGTGTATACGGGAGACTTGCATATGAGCCAGAACCGAAAGATGAAATTTAAGCAACAGCCTGAAGTAAAGGGGTTATTAAATTTAGCCTTATTATATGCGCAAGGATTTGCATCCAGGTAGCGGGAAAGGGAGTTTTGAATCTCATTTCATTCAAAGGAGGTAGTTGAGCATGGATTTTGAGTTTACCAAAGAAGAAAAGGCGTTACAGGAAGAGGTTCGTCAATTTATGAAAAAGGAATCAACCCCGGAGATGTTGAAGGAAACCGAGGATATGGGTGACATCTATGGGGCGCCTGAAGGTCGAAAGATTATCCAGAAGATGGCGGCAAAAGGGTGGCTCACCCCTACATGGCCAAAAGAATACGGTGGTCTAGGAGTGTCCGATATTGCAAGTTACATGATCCGAGAAGAGATGGGTTATCATGGTCTGCCTTTTGGTTTTATCGCTGCACATATGGCAGGTCCTACGATTCTTCGATTTGGAAGCGATGAGATGAAAAAGAAGTGGCTGCCACGAATCGCAAGTGGGGAACTGGAATTTGCCCTTGGATATACAGAACCTCAGGCAGGATCAGACCTTTCTGCATTAAATCTTCGGGCTGAAGATAAAGGTGATTACTTTCTGTTAAATGGAAACAAGTTGTTCAATACCAGTTGTCATATTGCAGATTGCCACTGGCTTGCTTGCAGAACTGACTTTGATGTAGCAAAACATAAAGGTGTTTCAATGATGATAGTGGATTTGAAGAGTCCCGGTATTACCATAAGTCCTATGGTTACCATGGCCGGTTGGCAGACCAACGAGGTTGTCTACGAAGATGTTCGTGTCCCTAAGGAAAACCTGGTGGGTGAAAAGAACAAAGGGTTCTATTACCTGATGGCGGCTCTGGATTTTGAGAGGATGTTTCCTCTTGGAAGGTACCGCCGTGTCTTCGATGAATTGGTCGAATATACAAAAGAAACAATAGTAGACGGGAAAACCCTATCAAAAGACCCATTGATACGTCAAAAGCTGGCACAACTTTCCACCGAAATTGAGGTTACGCGACTTCTTTACTATCAACTCGCCCATATCCTGGATAAGGGAGGCATCCCCAACTATCAGTCGTCAATGGAAAAGACCTTCGCCACAGAGTGTGCCCAACGAATTGTCAATGTGGGGATGGATATTTTGGGTCTCTACGGTCAACTTAAGGAAGGTTCCAAATGGTCTCAATTGAAAGGGAAGGTGGAAAAATTCTATCGAACCAGTATTGTGGAGACAATTTACGCAGGAACCTCTGAGATACAGAGAAACATTATTGCTCAAAGAGGATTGAAATTACCGAGATAACTATAGGCAACGTCACTGGTCATTAGTCATCGGTCATTGGTTAAGTGTGGAAAATTGATCGCTTTTACCAGTGACAAATGACATTCACTATAGCTGAATCTGCGGATTTTATTCTAAACTGCTGAAGGAGGAAATAAGCATGGATTACGATTTAAATGAAGAACAGGAATTACTTAAAAAAGCAGCCAAAGGCTTTCTGTCTAAGGAATGCAAGCCTCTATTCGTGAGGGAGATGGAGGAGAATCCCCGGGGGATTACACCCGAACTCTGGCAAAAGATGGCGGAGCTTGGATGGATGGGATTGATATTCCCTGAAGAATACGGTGGTATTGGTGGAAGTTATCTTGATCTGATGGTGCTCCTTGTTGAAATGGGATATTCCTGTCTGCCAGGACCTTTCTTCTCCACGGTTATTTTAGGCGGAATGACCCTCATGGAGGCAGGAAATGAAGAGAAAAAGCAGGAGTTACTTGGAGGGATCGCAGAAGGCAAGATATTTGTTACCCTGGCGCTAACTGAGGCAACTGCAGGGTATTCGCCTGAAAGGATAGCAGTGAAGGCAGAAAAAGACGCCAATGATTTTGTAATCAATGGAACAAAACTCTTTGTTCCGGACGCCCATCTTGCCAATTATATTATCTGTGTTGCAAGGACAAAAGAAGGAGAAAACAAAGAAGACGGAATTACCCTTTTTCTAGTAGATGCAAAGAGCCAGGGGGTAGTGATTACTCCCCTCAAAACATTTGTCGGAGATAAACTGAATGAAGTCGTCTTCAACAACGTAAAGGTTCCTAAGATAAACATCCTGGGTGAGCTGGACAAGGGTTGGCCAATCATGAAAAAGGTCCTTCAAAAGGCAGCAATCGCCAAGTGTGCGGAGATGGTTGGAGGAGGTCAACGGGCACTGGAGCTGGCAATAGAGCAGGTTACCGAGAGGGAGCAGTTCGGTGTAAAGGTAGGAAGTTTTCAGGCCGTTCAGCACCATTGTGCAAATATACTAACCTATCTCGATACATCCAGATTAATGACCTATCAGGCAGCGTGGAGAATAAGCGAAGGCTTGCCTTGTGAAAGGGAGATTGCCATGACCAAGGCATGGGTGACCGATTCCTGTCGCAGCCTTGTTGCACTTGCACATCAAGCTGTCGGAGGAACAGGCTTTATGGAAGAGCACGACCTCCAACTCTATTTCAGAAGGACTAAGGCGGCAGGGGTGTATTTCGGAGATGCCGATTTTCATCGTGAGGCATTGGCTGATGTGATGGGACTGTAACACGGTGTTCCACAAGCTGGAGTTTAGACTGTAGGCTGAAGGCTGTTAGTCACTGCGCATTGACCTAATTAGGTTGTTTAGGCTGAAGGCTACAGCCTACAGTCTAACAGTCTACAGCCTATCGTTCTTCGCAGTTACTTTACGCCTCGTTAATCTTCCGGGCCATTTCAATGAGTGCCTCTTCAGAAGCGACTTTAAAAAAATCATGTATCCCCATGAACATGGCATCGATGGGGTCGCCTTCCCCTGTGGATGGCTGTAAAATGATGTGGGAATGGGGAACCTGCTGCCCGCGGATAAAAACGGTAACAAACTGGGGATTAAAAGCCTTTTTTATCCTACGGGCAACCTTCGTTGCGGCTATAAATAGACGGCCTGCCTCTTCATCCTCCAGTTCGTAATAATGGACCACATGACGCTTGGGAATCACCAGGGAGCGGCCGGGTATGATCCCACCATCCTTTTTTATGACCTGTCCGATATCAACTATTACAAAGGTTGAATCGTCTTCATAGAGTTTTAGACACTTTACCTTGCCTGTTAACATTCCGCAGAAAAGGCAGTCTTCTTTATATTCTGTCATCTCCTTAACTACCTCCAGGTTCTCTTTTTAACATACCTTTATACCCATTACATCGTTTATACAAATCTCCTAACTCTATTTCGTTGTAATGCAGGCCGATATCTCCAATAGAATGGGCATCGCTGTTTTCCAGTGTAATAAGATTATACTCTCTTGCTATCTCTTTTACTTTATCCTCTTGAAGCTGCCATGCTGCGTTCTTGATCTCAATTCCGTGGATTTTATCACCCTCTTCTTTTAAGAATTCTCTGAAATGACCTCCGAAAAAAGGGTGGGCACAAAACCTGAATACAGCATTATTGGGAAGGTACAACTCCACCACATGCTCTCTATGGAGGGAAATCTCCTGTCCAGGAATGATCAAAATCTCATCAGGAAAATGAAGATCTGCTACCTCTTTTAATCTAAAACCATAATCTTTTTTATCATGATCGGTGACTGCGATCCCATCCAGTCCCCGTTTCTTTACCTGTCGGATAATTTTTCTTACCGTGTCTACCATGGGGATAGAGTCCCCGGTTGACTCGAGACAATGGGTATGGAGATCAATCTTTATCTTCAATTGAATAAGCCTTTCATCCTTAAAGCAACCCTGAGACCTTGAAAGAGTACCCCTTTTTCGCTTCAGCATTAATTTTTTGACCCATCTAAGCTGTGCGGATGATGCAGGCACAAAGTTGCAAAGGCACATAGGCACAAAGCAGAGTGAAGCGGGGTCGTGAATC
>JBAZOX010000173.1:0-5737 GCA_041648535.1 Desulfobacteria bacterium
TTCCCCCCTTAAGAAGTCGAATTCACTCCGCCCCGATTCAATTGCCTCTCGGACCAAATGAGCCACAAGGACTATGCCCGGACTTAAGTAGGAATACTCTGGGTCATAACCCGAGTTGTACAGGTATACTTTGTTCTGGTAATCGAAACACATTGAAGACGCTATACAAGTTCCATCCATATATAAAAAAGACAACTTCAACCAATTCTCAGGGAAGAGAATATTGGCAATATCTTGAAAAAACAGCTCCATATCCCCATTCATAAAGTCTTCCTTCTGTACATTACTTTTACGGTGTAATAAGAGAAAATGTTCGATACCCTCAGTTACGGAATCGGAATTTTTAACACCATAACCATTTGCAGATTGAGATACTCTTTCAACCCGTCTAATCTTACGCCGCAGTTCGTGACGGTCTTTCTTATTTAAGGATTCCAGATATTCCTCCCATGAGGGAGGCAGACTGACTCTGGGACACACATCCTCCACAGAAATCTCTGCATAATATCTATTCTCCTCAAGGAACTGATTCAATACATTCAATGCAATTGAGGACTCTTTCAAACAGTGAAGGTCAATAAAATCCCAGTCTTTTTCTGTAGACTTCCAATAATCCACTGTATTTTTACCGATTTCTTCCTCATACCCGGCTCTGGCAATAATATCAAGGTAATCGGTCACATCAGTTCCCCCCAGAAATCTCATTGCCCTCCTGCCGTCAGAGGATGATTCGATAGAGAATGAAGCCAAACCCAAAAGGTCGCCTTTCCCCTGGCGAAAAGTCACAAGCCTCAGAGCTTTATCCTTCCCAAAATGCTTCCACCAGGTGCTCTGCCACTGGCAGGTAAGGAATATCTCATTGGCTGAACTCTTATCTATGAGTTCTCTCCAATCCTCTTCCAATATGCCAAACGCACTGCTTTCAGTATACAGCTCTGTTTTCACATCCATCCTTATATGCTCCCCTACCGATCCCTTGAGACATTTGCACAACCTGCCGAGAGCTTTGAAGAAGTCCCCTGAGAGCTAATTCACAGCTTTCCCCTTATAACACCGAAGGGTCTCCAAGTCAAATGTTTCACTGACTCCAAAGGAGAAGCAAAGAAGGGTGATAGATGTAAAAAACCCATTCAAACATCTCTGTGTTAAATGGGTTTTTCATAACGTAAATGTTAAAAAAGAGCCTAATCCCAACCTCAGCTTAAGGAGGGCTCATACCAGCATCTAGGGTCTTCAGCCATCATATCTCCGGAGTAGTAATAGGCTACCCCTCTGTTGCCACCACAAACAAACTTATATTCGCATTTACCACATTTGCCCTGAAGGGTTTCTCTTTTCCTTAACTTTTCGATTGTCTCAGAATTTCTCCATATCTCCCTGAAAGGCTTCTCTTTTAGGTCACCTATTTCTATTCTAAGGGTAGGGAAAGGTATCACTTTGCCGTTTGGCTTTATCCCATAATTGAGTATCCCTCCGGCATCACCTATTACCATTACATCGCTGTAAGGATCGAAGCAGTTTTCCATGAATTCTTCATTGTATGTTATAGACCAGAAGGGATCATCCGGCAAAGAGACCACAGGAGATTCCGCCCTAAACCTCCTCTCTGAAAGGTACTCACACATCCACTTTCTCTGCTCTTTTGTCAGGGTCTGGTCTGATATATTCTCCCCCCTTCCAAATGGGAGGAAATCCATCGCCTCAAAACAGTTTATATCAAAATCCTGAGTTATTTTTAAGAGATCGGGGAGTTCGTGAATATTTGCCCTGGAAACCGTATGCATAACACACACCTGAAGGCCTGCTTCAAGGCAGTTTTCTATGCCTTTTATAGCCTTCTCATAGGATCCAACTCCCCTTATGGAATCATGGGTCTTGGCTGTTGCCCCCTCTAAACTTATACCCATCACCCAGATGCCAGCTTCCTTGAGATTATTAGCGTATTCCCTGTCTATTAGTACGCCATTGGTGCACACAGCCAGTTCAAACCTTTTCCCAGCATATTCTGCTATTTCAAGAAAATCATTTCTCAAAAGGGGTTCCCCACCTAAGATCATCAAAACCTTCGTATCCGATTCAGAGATATTATCTACTAGAGCCAGAGCGCCTTCTGTATTAAGTTCATCGCTCTTGGGTTTCCCAGCAGCTAATCCGCAGTGGCTACATCTTAGATTACATGAATGGGTAATTTCCCAGAAGGCAAAATGAGGTTCTCTAAACCTAAGAAGTTCTTTCTGATACTTACTATGGGTGAAGTCAAGGATATCCTCCGGTGATAATTCTAACTTCTTTCTTGGAGCTACTGACTGACATGATTGACACATGACAAGCCCTCCTCTGTTAGTATGCCTTGAAAATGTGGTTCTTCTCCAATTTAGTCGCCAAAAAGGATTCCAGGATTCAAGTGCTTATTTACTCCACTCGAATCCTCGACTCCTTGACCCCTTGACCCCTTGAATCCTCATTATCTTACCACTTTTTTGGGAGATGATCCGAAAATGTTAATCAATAAGTAACAACCACCGTTTTTTTATATATAACACCCTTCTATCCAAAATTCAACCTTTTTGTCAGACATTCGCCTTATTGAACAATATGATGCTCCCTACCCTCCCTGTTCAGTAAGAATGTCTGGGCTGCTTCCTTCGGCTTTCATATTTTTTCTTGACAGGGAATATCTTCTGGATTAAATGTATAACTACATGACTATTTGGTAATATTATCAAATAGTACAAAAGATGACAGGTGACAAGAACATGGAAAAGATATATTCATTGAGAGCAGAGATATTCAAGGCACTCTCCCACCCTATTCGACTGAAGATAGTTGAATGTGTATCCAAAGAAGAAAAGAGCGTTGGAGAGATTGTAAAATATGTAAACGCGGAGGCATCTAATGTTTCCAGACATCTGGCACTGCTGAGAAAAGCGGGGATTCTTTCAGACAGGAAAGAAGGACTGAATATCTATTACCGCCTGGAAATTCCCTGTGTTATGGATTTCTTTAGCTGTGTGAACAAGGTGGTTAAGACGCGACTGGAATTGAACAGGGATTTGCTTAAGAAAATATAAATTTCTACTTTCGGTTGAGGAAATGTAACTATTCAGGTAGGCACAGAGGCACAGAGCACCAAAGGCACAAAGTAGGAAAAAACAACGAAACGACCCTGTTTTGCCAAAGCACTTCGTGGTGGCGAGTCGGAGGAGTAAGCCTTTCTGCTTTATGCCTATGTGCCTTTGCCACTTTGTGCCTGAGTAGTTACGAGGAAATCAAGAAGATTGTCGGTTAGGAAAAGAAAACACGGACCGTTATGAACAGAGAAGTGAGGGAATTACCAATTGAATCCATGGAGGACAAAATGCGAAAAGCAGGCACCTTAATAACAGTGATTTCCATTCTCAGCCTTCTCCTCGTCACAGAATCTTCTGCTCAGAGAGGAATGAAGTGGATGGGGAGTGGAGGCTGGGGTCAGGGAGGTCAATACGGTAGGATGTATGACCCCAAAACCGTTGAAACCATCAGCGGGGAGGTAGTCAGCATTGAAAGGATTACCCCAATAAAAGGGATGTACTACGGCGTACATCTGATTGTGAAAACAGGCAAAGAAACAATTCCGATTCATTTGGGACCGGGATGGTACATCGAAAACCAGGACATCAAGATTCAGCCGAAGGACAAGATTGAGATCAAAGGCTCAAGAATAACCTTTCAAGGAACACCGGCTGTCATTGCTGCTGAAGTAAAAAAAGGAGACGAAATACTGAGGCTTCGTGATGAAAAAGGTTTTCCTGTTTGGGCCGGTTGGAGAAGACGTTAGTAAGCAACACCCTCACTTCTCTTCTTATAGCGGTACGGCAAGTGTTAAGAGTTTTGTCTGGAGCATTAGAAAGATGCAAAAGTAATTGCTGTTGGGCAACAGCCCGTAAAGGAGTAAACCTATGTCTGCATCAATGACCAAACGTCTTTCTTTTCTCGACCGTTTTTTGACCTTATGGATATTTCTTGGTATGTTCGTGGGGGTAATATGGGGTTATTTATTCCCGGGCATCAGAGAGGTGATCAACCTTTTCCAGGTCGACACAACGAATGTTCCTATCGCCATCGGTTTGATCTTTATGATGTATCCTCCTCTTGCCAAAGTAAAGTACGAGCAATTGGGCAAGGTATTTCGTAATGTCAAAGTTCTCGCCCTTTCCCTTGTCCAAAACTGGATCATCGGACCCATCCTGATGTTTCTTCTGGCAATCCTCTTTCTCTCTGGATACCATGAATACATGGTAGGGCTAATCTTGATCGGTCTGGCACGTTGTATCGCCATGGTGATAGTCTGGAACGACTTAGCAGCAGGAGACAGGGAATACTGTGCGGGACTGGTAGCATTTAACTCCATATTCCAGGTGCTCTTTTTCTCTGTTTATGCATACATCTTTATCACCATGGTTCCTCAATGGCTGGGATTGAAAGGGACCGTTGTAGCTATCTCCATCGGTCAGATAGCCAAAAGTGTCTTTATATACCTGGGTATCCCTTTTATCGGGGGTATGATTACCAGACTGATTGGACTCAAAGTAAAAGGACGCACATGGTACGAAGAAAGGTTTATTCCTAAAATCAGTCCCATTACCCTGATTGCCCTGATCTTCACCATCCTGGTCATGTTCTCCCTCAAAGGTGAATATATCGTCCAGCTTCCTTTAGACGTGGTGCGGGTGGCAATCCCCCTCTGCTTCTATTTTGTGATCATGTTCCTCGTTTCCTTTTATCTGTCAATGAAATTGGGCGCCACTTATGAGCAATCTACGACCTTGAGTTTTACCGCAGCATCCAACAATTTTGAACTGGCTATAGCTGTAGCCATCTCTGTTTTTGGAATAGACTCAGGGCAGGCCTTTGCAGCGGTAATAGGCCCTCTGGTAGAGGTGCCGGTACTCATCAGTCTCGTCAATGTCGCCTTGTGGTTTAAGAGGAAGTATTTCCCTTTTGCCGTAGAAACACCTACAGGGGTCTGTCACCTGACATGCAAACCATAATAGAGGAACGCTATGTTACTTAAACTTTGTATTATTCAGAGCCTCAATGGAAAATCACGTCTTGACTCAGCTCAATAAGAATGAGAAAACAAAAAAGGAAGTTGTTAAATGTCGCTTATAAAAGCTGCACGATCAAAATCAAAGCTTTTTTTCTCATTCCTGAGGCTTGGGTTGACAGCCTTCGGCGGACCAGCCATGATTGCATATATCAAAGGAATGTCCGTAACCCGCCATAAATGGCTTGATGAAGATACATTTAAAGATGGCGTTGCCCTCTGCCAATCCATACCCGGTGCAACCGCCATGCAGATGGCCGCATATGTCGGGCTCAGGGCACGGGGAATAACGGGAGCGCTGGCATCTTATATCGGATTCGGCTTACCTGCATTTTTTTTAATGCTTCTACTTTCGTCGTTATATGTCAGCGCATATAAGCTCACATGGGTTGTTTCTCTTTTTCATGGTCTCCAGGTGATCGTTGTTGCTATTATTGCAAGCGCTACCCTTGCATTTGGCAGGACTGCTCTGAAGGGTTACAAAACTGCTTTGATGGCAGTCACTTCAGCCGTTCTTTTCTGGAAAGGCGTAAGTCCTTTTCTTGTCATTATCGGCGCTGGCTCCGCAGGAGCTGTCTTCTTTAAAAACTCAGGCAGCTTATTAACTCCTCTCTTTCCTGTGAGAGGGACTGGGCGGACATATAGACACAT
>JBAZOX010000174.1:0-5734 GCA_041648535.1 Desulfobacteria bacterium
ACTTGATAAGAGGAAAAGGCTCATTTGAAAGGGCGGTAGAGGCAATCGAAACTTGTGTCAGCCTGGGTTTCCCTGACGTGGGGATTGAGGCCACCATATCCTTATTGAACTATGACGAGATGCCCGGCATGATCAGGCTCGCCTCTGATCTTGGGGTAGGTGTGTTTGAAGCAGGGGATATGGCGCCCGTAGGAAGGGCAAAGAAACTTGCACACCTCTGTTTATCGAGAGAGCAGAGGGGAGAGATGCTGAAATTTCTTGCTGAAATACAGGAAACTATCCCCACGCTTATCATAACCTCTGAATGTCCCCATCTCTTTATAGTAAATAAGAGTATGCAGAATACATGCATAGATCCTTATTCAAAAGAGGTATCCCTTGGTTGCGGGGCAGGAATAGTAGGGGCCGGTCTCACAGTGAATGGCAAAATCGTCCCCTGTCCCCTTGGTTTACTAACGGAGGTTGGCGACATCAGAAAAGATAGATTAAAGGATGTCTGGCTAAATTCTCCTCTATTGAAGAAGCTGCAATCAAGGAAAGTAGGCGGTAAATGCGGGAGGTGTGAGTATCAGTATGCATGCGGTGGATGCAGAGGGGCAGCCGCTATGGCAGGAGACCCTATGGGGGAGGATCCCACTTGTTGGTATGAGCCTGCTCTCAAAAGATAGGTTTGGTATTATGGGGACATAATACCTATTTTGATGTTTTAAAAATTAGTATTGTGTCCCCTGAATTACAAATAGTATTGTCAAAGAACGAAAACGTCTCTTAAGATTCTAAGGGAGAATTATGGTCAAAATGAAACTCAAAGTGCAACTTGGTATCAATTAATAGAAAATCAATATGAGTCAACTGTTAATTCAGGATAAATTCCCTACCTAACTGGTAGGCAAAGCTTGAGCTTTTTTAATTATTGCGTTTTCTCATAAAGATTAATTGATGATGATTCCTGGGTAATTTACAGCATATTTTCTGATTTTATATAAACACCTTTACAATAAAACCGTTAATGTAATACTCGTCCAAGAATCGGTCTTAGGAGGTGTAATATGACAACAAAAACAACTGAGCCAGGAAAAAAGAACCTGGAGTCAACACTCGGTATAAGCAAATCCATTAAAGCCAGTTATGGGAACCTAAGAAAGGCCAAAGAAGAAGGGAAACCAATAATTTGGTCTTTCGGATTGACCCCAAGGGAGATATTTCATGCACTGGATGCACCGGTTATGTACCTGGAACATCTTCCTCAGATCATAACAGCCAAACAACTGTCAGGCCATTACTGTCAAGTCGCCGAAGAAATAGGGTTTTCAAGAGACCTCTGTGCTACACACAGAACTTTTGTCGGGTGTGTAGCCGCCGAGGAGAAAGACCCATACCTTGAAAATCTTTTTGTTGAACCTGATTTAATAATAGCCACCAACCTTCCTTGTATATCTGAGTCTAAGTCCTTCTTGTATTCAGTCAACCATTATAACATCCCTTATTACTTCATTGATGCCCCTATAAACACATGGGGAAAGGATATCCCCGATTATGCTATTGAATACTATGTTGGTCAGCTTAAGGGTGCTCTGGATTTCATGGGTGAATATGGGTACAAATTGGATTTGGACAAACTCAAAGAAACTGTTCGTCTTTCAAAGAAGCTTGTTGAACTGTGGAACGAAATAGACGTATACAGACAGGCCATACCCAGCCCCATGAGCGCTGTCGATGGATTTACCGCCTGCTATCCTCTTATTCAACTTTCTGGAACTGATCTCGGGGTTACACTCTATGAAAAGTTACTTGAAGAGCTAAAAGAGAAAGTTAAAAGAAAGGAAAGTGTTCTCGAAGATGAAAAATTAAGGCTCTTTTGGTTTGGAGTACCACCTGTTTACAATATGGGGCTTCTCAACTATGTCGAGAAATTCGGCGCTGTTGTTGTGAAGAGCATGGTAGAGTATTTAGCAGGAGGGGCCTATGATCCTTCTATAATGGACCCAGAGAAGCCTCTTGAGAGCCTAGCGAATAAGGCACTTGTCGATATACTTAATCCAACAGCACAAAACCTGATAGATTTTATAGTAAAAACCGTTAAGGACTTTAATGTAGATGGGGTTATAGAGGTTGTCAAGAGGAGTTGTGGGCTCCTGCCCGGATACTCTAGACCGATCAAAGACGCTATATTTGACAATGTTCACATACCTGCAACTATATTTGACCTGGATGGTACAGATATAAGAGAATATGATGACGCTACTTCAAAGGCAAATCTTGATTCGTTTATTGAAGCCCTACTGGCAAGCAAGGTGAGGTCAAGAGTTCTCTAAAATTGGAAAGTGGCCCAGCTCAGAATCGTAAGCTTTTAGAAGGAGGAGTTAAAATGGTTATTGGTGATATTATAAGGCGGAATGCAAAAAGGTTTCCAGGAAAGAAGGCGCTGATCTTTGAAGAAACGAGCCATACCTTTAAGGAATTGAACGAAAGGGCAAATAGCCTGGCCAATGGTTTCTTAAATTTAGGCCATAAAAAAGGCGATAGAGTAGTAATCATAGCAGACAACTGTCATCAGCATGTTGAAGTTTTCTGCGCAGTGGCAAAATCGGGAATGGCTTCTATGTCGATAAACCCATTTTTACCCATCAAAGACCTGATTCACATTGTAAGAAATATCGAAGCAAACACTTTAATATTCGATCCAAAGTACAGAAATATTGTTGATTCACTTAAAGGAGAACTGAACAACCTGAAAAATTTTATAACCATGGGAGATCCCAAAGGAAGTGAAATAAATTATGAGAAATTCATTTTGTCTTATGGGTCAAAAGAGCCGGATATATCTGTTAACGAAGACGATGAGCTGATAATCATTAATTCAGGTGGAACAACCGGACTACCCAAGCAAATAGTTCACACACATAAGAGCTGTCTGGCGCTAGCATTAAATGGGCTTTTTGCATTTCAAGCCACACCGGACGATACAGTACTAATGTTTATTCCGTTTTTTTGGGCGGCAGTGCTTCCATATTTTGTATTCGGTCATTTTTATATAGGGGGTAGCTGTGTTATATCGGGAGGGATGACTCCTGAACCTTTTCTAGAGGCAATTGAAAAAGGGCGATCAACTCACACAGCTGTCGCGACTCCCTTCCTGATTCAGCTTCTGGATTACCCGGACCTCGAAAAGTACGATATCAGCACTATGCGTTTTATTGCCTTTGCTGGGACTCCCTTACCTACTGAGATTCTTAAGAGAGCCATAAAGATATTCGGTAATGTGTTTGGCAATATGTTTGGCCTGGCAGAATGCGGTCCAATAGCTTGTATGCAACCCAATGAGGTCAATATAGAAGGACCTCCTAAAGAGTTGAAGAAGTTACAATCCTGCGGTAGGGAAGCCCTCAATGCAGAGATAAGGATAATTGATGACTATGGGGAAGACATTTCCCTAGGCGAATTTGGTGAGGTAATAGTAAAGAGTGATAGCATAATGAAGGAATACTTGAAAGCACCACAGGCAACGGAACAGGCAATAAGAGATGGATGGCTTTATACAGGAGATATAGCTACCATAGATGATGATAGATATATTTACATCCAGGGAAGAAAAAAAGATATGATAACTACCTCAGGACAGGCTGTCATGTCTTCAGAAGTTGAGGATATAATCTATCAAGAACCTTCTGTTAAGGAAGCAGCAGTGATAGGTGTACCCGATGAGGACATTGGAGAAGCCATAAAGGCCTTTATTATCCTGCGGGAAGGAGAAGAGTTGAGTGAGGAAGAAGTTATAGAACTCTGCAAAAAGAACCTTCCTGATTTTGCTGTACCTAAATTTGTAGAGTTTGTTACCGAGCTTCCTAAAAGTGCGGTTGGAAAAATACTGAAACACAAACTAAGTTAATACAAAGTATCTTTTTGTTATTATTTAACATCATAAAAGAAAGCTCTTTCAATATCCTTTGACCTGGTAGGTTACTTAATGTAACAATTGAAATCTCTGACAGGTTATTATATACATATGTAATCTTCACTTTTTAAAGAGTGCGTACAGTGGCAAGCCGTCTTCAATTATTAGACCGTATAACTAGGCACAACATGTTGTGCTCATTATATGAATCTTGTTCGTTATAGTAACACATGCTTCGGCCAAATTAACAAGCTTGCTTAACCTCAATGAATTTGAAACTGTTGAGGGCTTTTTTATTCAAAGGAGAATAGATGGATGCAAAAGTAGAATTCTTAAAAAGTAAACTTGTCTCAAAAGCGGTTCGAAATGTCAGAACGGGATATGAAAAAGACGAGGCAGGACGAGGGATGTTTCGTCCTGAGGTAAAATTAGACCTTCAGAGATCCCGCCTTCTCACTGAATCATATAAAGAAACGGATGGAGAGCCTATGGTTATAAGAAGGGCCAGGGCATTGGAACACATACTAGTTAATATGGATATATATATTCAGGAGTGGGAAAGGATAGTAGGTAATCATGCATCTATCCCTGAAGGAATTTACTACGGTATCGATATGAACTGGCGCTCGGTCAAGAGGGTTGTCAGTGGTGAAGAGGGGCATACACTGCTGGATGATGCCGGTCGGGCAGAACTGGCAGATCTTATCGAATACTGGAAGGGAAAATCCATGAGCGACCGACACCAAGAGATGTTTACAGGAAATAAACTGGGCAAATACTGGAAATATGATGGTACCTTCCTATGGACTCACTGGTCAGAGTTGGGGATCCCCAATTATGAAAAGATATTTCGGGTCGGATTAAAGGGAATAATCAAAGAGACAGAGGAGCGACTTATAGAGATTGACAAGAGAGTGCCTCTGGACTATGTCAATCAGAAAGAATTTCTCCAGGGAGTACTCATAACTCTAAAGGCGGTTATAAAATTTGCCAATCGCTATGCTGAGAAGGCCCGTGAGATGGCTGAAAACACACCGGACACTGAAGACAAAAAGAGATTAGAAGAAATTACAAAAACATGTGAAAGGGTTCCGGAAAACCCGCCCCAGACTTTTCTTGAAGCGTTACAATCCTTCTATCTTATCCATGTTGTAAGATATATTGAATATTCCACTTTAGGCATCGGGGTCCGTTTTGACAAAGTATTTGGACCTTACTATGAAAAGGACCTTCAAAAGGGGAGGATCACCAGGGATGAAGCACTGGAACTCCTTCAGCTTCTTTGGATAAAATTTCAAGAGCTGGGTCTTGTTTACTCGCCAATGATATCCAGTGTTTATGGTGGTGTAGCATCCCTTCAGGCAATTACCCTCGGTGGTGTCGATGAAAAAGGAAACGATGTTACTAATGAAATGACCTATCTGGTTCTGGAAACAGCAAAAACCATGAAGATACTGGAACCGAGCATAGTCTTCCGGTATCATGATGATACCCCGTATGAAATTCTTTCAGAAGTAACTGACGTTATCCTTACGGGTATAGGCTACCCCTCCTTCTTTAATGATAAAGCCTTACTTCCAACTTTACAGAAATGGGGCTCCCCTCTTGAAGATGCGCGCGACTATGCTGTTACGGGATGTGTTTACATGGAAATCCCAGGGAAAAATATAGCCCGCAGGCCGGTAGCGTATTATATACTTCCCAAGTTCCTCTGGTGGACTCTTCACCAAGGTATAAACCCCGAAACAGGTGAACAACGGGGGGCACCAACACCTGATCCCAGAACCTTCAAGTCAACAGAAGATCTGATGGATGCTTATCTTGAACAGGTACGCTTTT
>JBAZOX010000175.1:0-5684 GCA_041648535.1 Desulfobacteria bacterium
GCTGATTAGTGGTTGAGGAGTAGAATCAAGTAACTAATTCAGGCACAAAGAGACAAAGGCACATAGGCACAAAGTTGTAGGAATACGATCGGAATGCAGGACACAACCTGTCCAAATACCGCTTTGTAAACAATCTTATGAACTTAAGTAACTCATTCTCTTCATATCTCTCGACTTTGTGCCTACCTGAGTAGCTACAGAACATACGGGAGGGTATCCTGGAGGTTACAGTAAACCAATCCAGTGTCTCCCTGGTGGAGGGGGATATAACTAGGGAAGAAACCGATGGCATTGTCAATGCAGCCAATTCCAGACTGGCAGGTGGTGGGGGTGTTGATGGTGCAATTCACCGGGCTGGTGGCCCAGCCATTATGGAGGAATGCAGGAAGATCGGTGGATGCCCTACAGGAAAAGCGGTTATTACTACCGGGGGAAACCTGGATGCCAAGTATGTGATCCACACCGTAGGCCCGATATACAGGGGTGGAGGAGGAAATGAAGCGGAACTTTTGGCGAGTGCCTACAGGGAAAGCCTGAAACTAGCCTCATCGAAGGGATTGACAAGCATAGCCTTTCCTTCTATCAGTACCGGTGCCTATGGGTATCCTCTTTCTGAGGCTGCAAATATTGCCTTAAAGACTGTGATAGGCTATCTAAAAGCAAACACGGACATTACGCTGGTTCGCTTTGTCCTCTTCGGACGACAGGCATACGATGAATATGAGAAGGCATTGAAAGGTATGATTTAAAAATATGGCAATAAGATAATGAGGAACGTAGCGAAATGATGAATGACGTGATGAGAACTGTTTTTTATCCTCGAAAGCTGGCGGTAATCGGCGTATCTGAATCGAGAGATAACATGGGTAAAAACATTGTTCAGAATCTTCTGGACCATCACTTTCAGGGTGAGGTATTCCCTGTTGGGCCAAAAGGGGGTAATATATCTGGGTTAAAGATATATCCCTCTGTTATGGATATCCAAGATGAGATAGACTTTGCAGCTATAATTACCCCTGCGGTAACTGTACCGGAGCTGGTTGGCCAATGTGGCAAGAAGGGGGCCCGGGCTATCTATATAGCTACCGGCGGGTTCAGAGAATTCAAAAGAGAGAATGTTGACCTGGAGGCAGAGATTTTAAGCCAGGCCGGAAAATATGGTGTCAGATTGATTGGTCCTAACTGCATAGGAGTAATAAACAGTGAGATAGGCCTTTGTTTACCCTTCCAGCCATTGCCTCAATTAAAGATTGGCCCAATATCAATTCTGTCCCAGAGCGGAGGTGTGGCAAATAGCTATCTTATGCATCTCTTTGAAGAAAACATAGGGATTAACAAATGGGTGAGTATGGGCAATAAACTGGATCTAGAAGAAACGGATTTTCTACCATATCTGATAGAAGACCCATGGACTCAGGTCATTTGCGTCCACTCAGAGGGTTTAAATAACGGGAGGAGACTATTAGAACTGGCACAATCATCTTCCAAACCTATCATATTGCAGAAGGTCAACAGGTTTGAGACCACTGTTCAAGTTGCCGATTCTCATACGGCAGCAATAGCAAATGATAACCGGATTATTGATGCTATATGCTTACAGGGCGGGATTATCAGGGCTAAAACCATACAAAACGCTGTAAATTACGCAAAAGTATTCTTATTACCAAAGCTTACAGGGAATCGACTGGCAGTAATCACCCGTTCAGGGGGGCACGGTGTAATAGCCGCCGACTTCTGTGCTGAATATGGCTTTGAGATGCCTCCGTATGAAGATGATTATCTGAAAAAAGTTCAGGAATTCTTCCGGGCCAAGGTAATAAAGACTGCCAATCCCCTGGATTTAGGTGACCTGTGGAACTTTGAATCCTACAGATATATACTGGAAAACGCTTTAAAACAGGAGCAGTTTGATGGTATGCTCTTTGTGTTTACGGATAATCTCCGTCTTCATTATAACATCCTGGTAGATACAGTGACTTTTTTATCAGAATTGATAAGACGCTATAGCAAACCCATTGCGTTTGTCTTTCAGGGGTGGAAAGAAAGAGTTGACAGGTTAAAGGAGAGTGTCTCTTTCCCCGTGTTTTCCGAGATAGATGAAGCGGCTGAAGCACTGGCTATTTCCCGAGATTTCTACCGGAAGAAGAACAAACCGTGATATTATCATACCAAGTTGCAATCATAAAGTTGCCATGTCATTGCGAGGAGCGGAGTGACGTGGCAATCTTAACATGAGATTGCTTCACTTTGTTAGTAATGGCAACTTGGAAAGAAATAGATTTAATGCAACTCTAGTGTCATCGGAGTGGTGGGTTGATAAGCATGGAGTAACGGTTTGCCAAAGGATTATCAAGGTAATAAAAACGGAACGATAACCCTCATGGGATCAGGTGAGATGACCAGTTCCATGGTGAGGGTTCATAAGGAAATCCTGGATAGAATCGAGGAAAAGCCCATAAGGGCAGTATTTCTCGACACCCCGGCAGGGTTTCAACTCAATGCAGACATCTTATCACAGAAAGCAAAAGAGTACTTTAAGAAACACTTTCGGGTAAAGATGGAGCCGGTTTTATTCAAGGATTTTTCCAGAGCGACCCCCCTTGAGGTGAAAGAGGCGGCACATACAATAATGAACGCTCACTTTATCTTTTCAGGTCCTGGCAGTCCTACGTATGCCCTTAAAAACTGGTTGGGAAACCCTGTAGGAGATGCTATCAAAAAAAGTCTATATGGGGGCAGTCATCTCGTTTTTGCCAGTGCTGCATCCCTTTGTGTGGGGAAATACTCCATGCCTGTATACGAAATTTATAAGGTGGGCGAAGACCCCTTTTGGGTGAACGGGCTTGACTTACTCGGGGATCTGGGATTGAATCTTGCCGTTATCCCTCATTGGAACAACGCTGAGGGAGAAAATCACGATACCAGGTTTTGTTATATGGGTGCTCCCAGACTCAAGGTATTGGAGAACCAGTTGCCTGATTTAACCATCATAATAGGCATAGATGAACATACGGCAGGTATCTTTGACTTGAGTGAAGAGAGATGCTCTGTGAAAGGGGTGGGACAGGTCGTTGTCCGAAAAAAGGGGCGTGACAAAACTTTTCCAGATGGTTCGACTTTTGGGTTTGATGAATTAGCCCTATCAAGAGAAAGGAACACACAGGCGAAGGATATGTCTCCCTTAGTATCTACCCGTGAACCTTTATTGAAAAAAATTTCAGAGTTGGAAGGGAAGTTCCTTCAAACCTTGAACGACAGAGGAGACATTGCTTCTGCCATATTGATCCCTGAGGAGCTGCTGAAGTACATTCATAAAGCGAAAGAGAATGGAGAGACATCTGATACGCTTTTAAACGCCTATGAAAGATTGGCAGATATGCAAATGAAGATGGTAAGTCAAGCTGCAAAGGTATCAAAAAAAGACACACATCTATTGTCTTCTTTGATGGAATTGCTTATAACAGTTAGAAATGAATTGAGAGAAAAAGAGAAGTGGGAACTGGCAGATAAGATAAGAGAAGAAATGGCCCGGGTTGGCATAATCTTAGAGGACATCAAAATCCATCCCATGTCCTCCTGTTAGATAGGACCGGCCAGCCAACTGGTTATCAACTTCATCCAACCGCTGCGCTCGGCTGCGTTGAACGGGACGAAACAAATGCGGAAACAATTTGTCATGGTTTGCGCGGACGGCAAGACCCTCCATTGTGATACGGTGATTGTTGTTCCTGAGACTGCCATTGCAGAAGCAGGCTACATAAGAATGCTCTCTACGAATGTCGGACCCCAAAGCAAGCATGGGTTCCATGCCTTGGCTCAGATGGCCTTCATGCAGTATGAGGACCACGAGTTGGATGTCACTGAAGTCAGCGGGCCCATGACGGTCAAGGGGAGACATGAGGCCTGCGAAATTCCATCCGG
Organism: Desulfobacteria bacterium; assembly: GCA_041648535.1. Classification (GTDB taxonomy): domain Bacteria; phylum Desulfobacterota; class UBA8473; order UBA8473; family UBA8473; genus UBA8473. The sequence continues at coordinate 3,922 of JBAZOX010000175.1, forward strand.
AATGACCATCTGCCGAACGCTGTCAGGAGCCATGGCTGTACTGGTTCATACCAGCCAGCCCCAGCGAAAGCTGCTGGAATCTGCCCACCGGTTTTGCACGCGCTGGATCAGGCTGGATGTTGTATAGGTGGAAAATTAGCGACCAGCAGCAGAGCTGGGAGTAGGTACTTGGGGACGTCCCCCGAAACATCCTGAAAAGAAAAAGATTCTGAAACTAGGAGGATTCTGATGAGCAAAAAGAAATTTGATCAATTCATGGGCACTCACAAATACATAGTGTCAGAACCGTTACGCAATGCCGTCAATGTATCAATTGCCCTTCAAAGACCAATGCTTGTGAAAGGAGAACCGGGAACCGGCAAGACCCTGCTGGCACATAATATAGCATTGGCTCTCGGTAAGGAACTGATAGTATGGAATATCAAATCCACATCAAAGGCTCAGGAAGGATTATATATTTATGATACCGTACAAAGGTTAAATGATAGCCGCTTTGGTGACAAAGATGTGTCGGATATAAAACAGTATATTAAGCTTGGCAAATTGGGGATGGCTTTTGCATCGTCTGAACAGGTAGTCATTCTTATAGATGAAATCGACAAAGCGGATGTGGAATTTCCCAACGACCTTTTGAATGAGCTGGATGAGATGTCGTTTCATATTCATGAAACAAATGAAACGATTAAGACCAAACAGAGACCCATTGTGGTTATAACAAGCAATTCTGAAAAGGAACTCCCTGACGCATTCTTACGCAGGTGTATATTCCATTATATCGAGTTTCCTGATGAGGAGTTGATGGAGGAGATAGTAATGGTGCACTTCCCGGATATCAAAACCCAGATGTTAAGGGAAGTCCTGAAGAAATTCTACTGGCTGAGGAGCATCAATGAATTCAGAAAGAAGCCTTCAACCAGCGAACTTCTGGATTGGATTCAGGCGCTGATCGCCAGTGGGATATCTCACAAAGAGCTTTCAGATGTGATCCCTTTCCTGGGCGTCCTCCTGAAAAAAGAGGCAGATTATGACTACCTGAGTGGTAAGAAGACGGGGATATTGGGAACCCAAAACAGGTATAACTGGGAATAAAATGTTCACTGATTTCTACTATACCCTCCGCAAAAGAAGGGTACCAGTATCTATAACTGAGTGGATGACCCTCATGGATGCCCTTTCACAGGGCTTTGCATCATCCAGTCTGAATGTATTCTACTATCTGGCCAGATCAATCCTGGTAAAGAGTGAGGCATATTTTGACCAGTATGATTTGGCATTCCAGGAGTATTTCCAGGGTATCGAAACCCCACCAGAGCTAAGGGACGAGATACTTGAATGGTTAAAGAACCCCATTAACAGGATTCAACTCACAGAGGAGGAAATTGCAGAGCTTGAGAGGATGAACTTCGATGAGCTTATGGAAACCTTTAAGCAGAGGATGAGGGAACAGAAGGAGCGCCATGACGGTGGAAATCGATGGATAGGCACAGGAGGAACCTCCCCTTTTGGACATTCCGGTATAAACCCGGCAGGCATTAGGGTTGGGGGTCAATCCATGAATAGGTCTGCTATCCAGGTGGCAAAGGAGAGAAAATTCCGCAATTATAGGAATGATGTGGTCCTGGATGTTAGACACTTTGAGATAGCCTTGAAGAGATTGAGGAGATTAAGCAGAATAGGGCCAGAGGATGAATTGGATATAGATGTCACTATAGATCGTACCTGCAAAAACGCAGGGGAGATAGAACTGATATGGAAAAGGCAGA
>JBAZOX010000176.1:0-5683 GCA_041648535.1 Desulfobacteria bacterium
AGGCAACTTTGGCCTTAAATGACGGTGTGTGTTTTCTCCTTAAATTCTCCACTTGGGCCTCCTCAATTTTACTCCCAAGTGTAACTTAACACACTGTCCAAATTTTGGGGTCCATTATAACTGCCGCATTAGGCAACACCAGGCTAAATGATTATGAAGGAGTACAACCCATGCCGATCATTTCCATGTTTTACGGGATCATCATTCGAATGTATCTGCTTGACAACAAACGTCACCACCTGCCACACATCCATGCGAAGTACACCGAGTTTGAGGGTGCATTGGTATTGGTGATGGTGAGATTCTTTCTGGTGAGTTGCCCCGTAAGCAGTTGAGGCTGGTGCAGGCATGGATCGAGCTTCACCGCGATGAGCTGATAGCCGATTGGGAACTGGCGACAAGTGGAGAAACTCCCTATAAAATAGATCCCCTGTGAGGTGCCACCATGTACTGGGATGTCAAAAATGTTAAACCGCTACCGGATTATCGTATCTATGTGGAGATTGAGGATGGGCGCAAGGGAATTTTTGATCTAAAGCCCTATCTTGATCATGGCGTATTTCGCGAGCTTCGAGATGTGCATTATTTCAATCAAGTAGGCATACTGTTCGGTGCAGTCACCTGGCCTCATGAGCAAGACATTGCGCCTGAAACTCTGGTTGCCGAAATGATTCCCGTTGATCCGAATCTGGCGCCTAACATGAGCCTACACGAGGACCGCTCGTTGCCTCGCGGCCTGTGAGGCGTGACGTTCTCCCCTCGCTCCGCTCGGGGAGAATGCCAAAAAGATCAAATTGAAGGAGTATCAAAATGCTTAAATCAATTCTTACAGGCTACATTGACTGTGCATTGTCCCGTGCCGAATATGACAAATTAGAAGATGGAACCTTTTCAGGTCGAATTCCTGGATGCAAGGGAGTAATTGCTTTTGGAACAACATTGCGAGAATGTGAGAATGAATTACAGTCCACACTTGAAGATTGGATTTTTGTTGGGCTCAAATTAGGCCATAAGCTTCCTGTTATCTCTGGATTTGATTTGAATAAGGAACCTATTCATGAGTCAGTAACAGCCATGTAAACGAAGGCTTTTCATCAAACGATTGCGGAACCTCGGTTTCGATGGACCGTATTCAGGAACCCGTCATCAGTTCATGATATATGAAAACCATCGATTGGGTGTTCCATCGAATCCTGAATATTCTGTTCCTCAATTGAAAATGATGATTAATGAAGTGGAATCCATAATTGATCGACATCTCACTGCTGATGAATGGAGTAGTTTGGCATAACAACGCAATTCAGAGGACGGCTGACAGCCGCCGTATTGAGCCTGTAGGGAAACCCCTAGATATCTCCAATAATCACTTTATTAGATGGCATATTTATGGTACTATCACTCAATAATATGAAGTCAAACCGTTTAACCTTTTGACAAAGATATAAGATGAAAAAATTCTTCATTGACAATTGGAGACCTATGGGAATCTATCGATTTATACTCCTTTTTGGAGTGGTATTAATGCTCTCGGTTTCTTCCCCCAAACCGGCTTCATGTATTCCTCTGGAAGAAATAGTTGCTAAGGTTCAAGGGGTTTATCAAAAAACAAAGGACTTTAAAGCCGAGTTCATTCAGGAGTCTACCCTGAAATCCCTTAATAAGACTCAAGTGGCAAGAGGGAAAATATACTTTAAAAATCCAGGTAAGCTGCGTTGGGATTATTATCATCCTACTAAACAGGAGATTGTCACAGACGGGAAGACCCTTTGGATGCATATATCTCAGGATAAACAGGTGATGATAAGTGAACTGTCAAAGGTATATCGCTCGAATACTTCTACTTTTTTCCTATCTGGGATGGGAAATCTCAAGAGAGATTTTGATATCCAATTGGTTGAGCCTACTCTCAAGAATGAAGAGAAGGGCTGCCTGTTGAAACTCGTCCCTAAAGAACCCCAGTCGAATCTTAACGAGCTGTTTCTTTTGGTAGATAAAGTTACCTTTCAGGTAACGGAGACCTATTTTTACGATTTTTATGGAAACCTTATTCGAATTAAATTCAAAAATCCTGTTATAAACCGAGGATTGTCAGATTCAATATTCGTCTTCACCATCCCTAAAGGTGTTGAGGTTATAGAGCCTCCTCAGATGTCCAAGGGTCAATAAAAACTTTGTATATGTTATGCTTATTGTGATGTATGTTCAGAAAGTGGTAAATCCCTAATTTCCCACCATAATTACTCATAATCAGCAAATCCGTTAAGGTATATCAAAAAGCAAAAAATCTCCTATGAAATTAAAAGAACGTGTGAACCTAATCAGCCTGGGTTGTTCGAAAAATCTTGTTGATACCGAGGTAATGCTGGGATTATTAATTGAAAACGGTTACCGGATATCCCAGAGGGAGGAAGAGGCCGAAATAATCATAGTTAACACGTGCAGCTTTGTTAAAGAGGCAAAAGAGGAGTCTATCGACACAATACTGGAATTGGCAGAACTCAAGAAGAAGGGTAACTGTCGCCTCTTAGTCGTAACAGGATGTCTGCCTCAGCGTTATCAGGATGTCCTTGTAGAGGAACTGCCTGAGGTAGATCTCTTTATCGGTACAGGAGAGTTCCAAAAGGTGGTTGAGATTTTGGACAGAGTAAAGGAATCTACAAATTCGTCAAAAAGTTATATTGGCGTCCCTCAGTTTATATACACCGATAAAACCCCCAGGGTGAATACCTTTGCTGATTATAGTGCTTATGTTAAGATAGCGGAAGGGTGTTCTAATTTTTGTTCTTACTGTGTTATCGGGAAAATACGGGGCCAATTTCGCAGTAGACCCCCGGATCATATTATAAGTGAAGTAAAAAATCTGGTGAGAATGGGGGTAAAAGAGATCAATCTAATTGGGCAGGATACTACCCTATATGGCAGAGATCTTAATCCGGTTACAGATTTGGAAGAGTTGTTGAGAAGATTGACTAAGGTTGACAAACTTGAATGGATTCGCACCTTATATACTCATCCTGCCCATTTCACTGAAGGTCTGGTTAAGGCAATAAAAGAAGAGGAAAAGGTTTGTAACTATGTAGATCTGCCAATACAGCACATCAATGATAAGATATTAGAAGCTATGAACCGAAAGACAAAGGGTAGGTTTATCCGGAAATTGATAGAAAGACTGAGAAAAGAAGTTCCAAATATTTGTATTCGTACCTCTCTGATCGTTGGGTTCCCGGGGGAAACCGACGAGCAATTTGAGGAGTTGTTGAAATTTATTAAGGACGTAGAATTTGATAGACTGGGTGCCTTTGAGTATTCCAGAGAAGAGGGTACACCGGCATCTGCCTTTCCAGATCAAATTTCGAAAAGAATAAAGACAAAAAGATACAGAAGATTAATGGAAACCCAGAAAGAGATTGCATTGAGGAATAATAAAAGACTTATAGGTACTACTACAAAGGTTCTCATAGAAGGACTAAATGAGGATACTGGATTATTGAAAGGAAGAATCCCCTCACAAGCTCCGGAGATAGATGGGGTAACTTACCTTGCCAAGGGTCAGGCGGATCCGGGTGAAATTTTTGATGTTGTTATTACGGATGTCCATGAGTATGACTTGATGGGAAAACTGATGATCAAATAAAAAAGACCATTTTTAGATTGACAAAAGATGAATTTTTTGTATTATCCGTTTCCTAATCAAGTGTTATTGCTGTTGAGAGAGATATACCATGGTAATTCGTATTCATTCACAGTTTACGGTTTGCAGTTAACAGTTGGCAAAAACTGAAATACAATTTAAAAGGGAGCTGTTTGTGTACGAATCAGCAAAAGAACTATTACTGAAAATGAAAGAAGGTATACTGAACGAGATAATAGAGAGTATGAAGGAGGAGGCAAACAAGTCCCGGTTTGAATTGGGGGATATCATTGATTTAGCTGGTGATGAAAGGGACAGAGAACTGTCCCTTCTGCTGTGCGATCGTGACAGGAAGAAAATTATTGAAATAGAGGAGGCATTGGAAAAGATTGAGGAAGGAACATATGGTATTTGTGAAAGATGCAGAAAAAAAATCAATGAGAATCGATTAAAAGTAATGCCTTTTGCTCGGTTATGTGTGCCTTGCAAGAGCGAGTTAGAAAAAGAAGAACCCAAGGTTAAGAGAGTAAGTGAGGGTGTGGTTTATCGGAATCTGGCATATATGGATACTGAGGAAGACGAAGATTGATGCATTCGTAAAAAGTCTTCCCAAGTTGTCATTTCGAGTGAAACGAGAAATCTTTTCAGTATAACATGTTGAAAACATAAGATTTCTCCCTGCGGTCGAAATGACAGATTCTCTGAGTTTGACTTTTTGCGAAGCCATCAAGATTGATGAAGTCGTAAAAAGTCAAAAATCAGACGGCACAGTAAAAAGCTCCAGATGCAAGGCGCGCAAATCCGAAGGAATGAGGCGTACTTACCTGTACGCTGCAATGACTGAGGATGCAGCGGAACGCCGCAGATGGACTTTTTACGAAGCCGTCAAGATTAGTTAAAGGATAAATACTAGGATGAGAAGGATACTGAGTACTAGAAGAGGACTGGAAATTATATCGAAGTTCGAAAAATCAAAGATCCTCGTAATCGGTGATATAATGGTAGATCAGTTTGTATGGGGAAAGGTATCCAGAATTTCTCCTGAAGCCCCTGTTCCTGTGGTTAATGTTACCTCCGAGAGCCTGCTTTTGGGTGGTGCCGCTAATGTAGTAAACAACATTTGCTCTTTGGAGGGAAAGGTACTGGTGTGTGGAGTAGTTGGAAATGATGAGATGGGGAATAAACTAATTGGTGATCTCAGGGATATGGGAGTTGATCCTGATGGAATAATTATTGAGAATAACCGCCCTACCACTGTAAAGACAAGAATAATAGCTCATAGCCAACAGGTAGTTAGGTACGATCGTGAAGATATCTCAGAGATTGCTCTGGACAGTATGCATAAGGTCATTTCGTACCTCAGAAAGAATTTGAATGATTTAGACGCCGTTATTATATCAGATTATGGAAAGGGGGTAGTCTCTGAACAACTTATCAGGGAAGTCCTCCGTATTGTCAGGGACAACGAGAAGATAATATGCGTTGACCCAAAGGTAAGCAAATTTTCTTTTTATAAGGGTGTCACAGTAATCACGCCTAATAATAATGAGGCTAGTGAGGCTTCTGGCATTGAGATTAAAGACGAAGAGACTTTGCTGCGAGTTGGGGAGGTTTTGTTAAATAAATTAGCCTGTAAATTGCTTTTAATTACTCGTGGCGAAGAGGGTATGACTTTGTTTGAAGGGAATGGAGATGTAACTCACATTCCAACTCTGGCAAAAGAGGTCTATGATGTGACTGGAGCTGGTGACACAGTAATAAGCGCTCTGACACTGGGATTAACAGTAGGGGCTTCTTTAAAAGAGGCAGCAGTTATTGCCAATTATGCCGCTGGAATTGTAGTAGGAGAGATAGGAACGGCTGCAGTAACCAGGGGTGAGTTAATAGAAGCGATAAAGAGAAACAAAGTCAGAAAAGGATGAGTGAACCTAAGGCTCCTGAGCCAGTCAAATTGATAGCAAGTGTATTTTCCCAAACCCGAGAGTTGATTATAGCGGTCACAAAAGAGTTATCTAAGAAATTTGGTAGTATTGATTTTATTTCTGAGATACC